>CAZAET010000001.1:0-23140 GCA_964484215.1 uncultured Candidatus Planktophila sp.
TCGGTATCTGCAAGAATAGGCTCATGCGTTGGATTACAGCAGGTGAATCTCATGGGCAGGCCCTTTCAGCAATCATCGAAGGAATGCCGGCTCATGTTGCAATAACAACTGAGGATATAGATTTCCATTTAGCCCGCCGCCGTCTCGGTGTAGGTCGCGGTGCGCGACAGAACTTTGAAGCAGATAAGGTCACAATTCTTGGCGGAGTTCGTTTAGGGACCACTCAAGGTGGACCAATCTCTGTGCAGGTTGCAAATAGTGAATGGCCAAAGTGGGAGAAGGTAATGTCTGCGGATCCAGTTCCTGCAGATCAGATTGAAAACCTCGCTCGAAATGCACCGCTATCTCGCCCGCGTCCTGGACATGCCGATCTTGTAGGAATGCAGAAATACGATTTTGATGACGCACGACCAATTCTTGAGCGTGCAAGTGCTCGTGAAACTGCGGCACGAGTTGCACTTGGTGCAATCGCACGTAATTTTCTTCAACAAGCACTCGGCATAACAATTCTTAGTCATGTCGTCTCTATTGGTTCGGTCCGCATCCCTGATAGTTACGAACTTCCGAAGTCAACGGATATGAAGCGCATTGATGAAGATCCTGTGCGCTGTTCAGATCCTGCTACAAGTGCACGCATGATCACTGAGATTGAATCTGCTCACTCTGATGGAGACACACTTGGCGGCGTATGTGAAGTACTTGCCTACAACTTGCCTCCTGGACTGGGATCGCATGTTCATTGGGATCGTAGATTAGATGCACGACTTGCAGCTGCAATGATGGGAATCCAGGCAATTAAGGGCGTTGAAATAGGCGACGGTTTCCGAACAGCTACACGCCGTGGTTCTGTCGCGCACGATGAGATTGAACGTGGAACCGATGGAGCAATTCATCGACGCACAGATCGTGCCGGAGGAACCGAGGGCGGAATGTCCAATGGTGAAATCCTGCGCGTATCAGTTGCGATGAAACCAATCTCCACTGTACCTAAGGCACTAGACACCATTGATGTGAAGACTGGTGAAGCGGCTAAGGCAATTAACCAGCGATCTGATGTATGCGCCGTGCCTGCTGCAGGCGTTGTTGCAGAAGCTATGGCAGCACTTGTTTTGGCTGAAGCTGTACTTGAAAAGTTTGGTGGCGATTCAGTTCAGGAAGTTCGTCGTAATTACGAGTCCTATATGAAGAATCTTCGCTTCAAGTAAAGCTCATGGCTCCTCGCGTCATTCTGATTGGTCCAATGGGTTCTGGAAAGACGACCATTGGTCAACTTTTAGCGAGCAATTTAGGTATTACTTTCCGCGATACAGATCATGTCATCGAAGAACGTGCTGGGAAAACCGTTTCCGATATCTTCCTGGAAGACGGCGAAGACGAATTCCGTATTCTCGAGAAGAAAGTTCTACGAGATGAACTTCTTTCGGATAACACGGTTCTTGCTCTTGGCGGTGGTGCACCTATTTCAATGGATGCGCAATCAGCCCTCAGAGCAATCGCTTCTCCCGTTGTTTATTTAGATATCTCTCTCGCAACAGTGGCACCACGCATTGGTTTCAATCGAGATCGCCCATTACTGCTACACAATCCGAGGGGTCAGTGGCAGACTCTAATGGAGGCGCGCAGACCTATCTATGAGTCAATAGCAGATAGCATCATTGATGTGAATGAAAAATCTGAGTCTGAGATTGTTTCCCTCATCCTGGAGGTGCTGAAGTGAAGAGAATTCATGTAAGTGCCGACCGCGAATATGACATCTGCGTCGATGTTGATTTCAAAGCAGAGCTCGTAGAACTAACCAAAGAGAGAACTCGCGTTGCCATAGTCTTCAGTGAGGCCATGGAAGATCGCATTCCTACGTTCGATGCGGGCGATACCGAATTCTTCTATCTACCGATTGCAGACGGCGAGACTGGCAAGTCGGCACCAGTTTTATCCCAGGCTTGGAACTGGTTAGGTGCTGCGGGTTTCACTCGCACTGATTTAATCGTGGGAATTGGCGGGGGAGCAGTTACAGATTTTGCAGGTTACCTGGCAGCAAGTTGGCTCCGCGGAGTCGATTGGGTAGCAGTACCAACGACTGTTGCCGGGATGGTTGATGCAGCTATCGGTGGAAAAACGGGCATCAATAGTGATTACGGTAAGAATTTGATCGGTGCTTTCCATTCTCCAATATCGGTGTTGATTGACCCAATCTGGCTAGAGACTCTCTCTGATCGCGATTTCTCGGCAGGACTTGCTGAGGTCATTAAGTGTGGATTTATTCGCGATGTAGAGATCATTAATCTCATAAATTCAAAGTCACTTGCAGATATCCGATCTTCACGAGAAATCACTCTTGAATTGATTGAACGTTCAGTGGCCGTGAAAGCCCTTGTTGTTTCAGGCGACTTTAAAGAAAGTTTCGATCGAGAGGTTCTCAATTATGGCCATACGTTTGGTCATGCCGTTGAACTTCTCTCGAAATATTCATTGCGTCATGGCGAATGTGTTTCTATCGGAATGGCCTACATCGCCTATCTTTCAGAGTCACTCAATCTCATCGGCCCAGAACTTCGATCGTTGCACATCAACACCTTGACCGCTCTTGGACTTCCAGTGACGTACCAAGGTGCTGAATGGCCAGAGCTTCTTGCAGCAATGAAACTGGATAAGAAGAGCCGAGGGAACTCATTGCGATTGGTTGTGATAACCGAAATCGGAAAGACACAGCGACTTGAGAACCCAAATGAAAGCGCGCTCTATGCTGCATATGAGAGGCTTTCCCAATGAAGATTCTCGTTCTCAATGGTCCCAACTTAGGTCGACTCGATATTCGCGACTCTTCAATCTACGGAGATATGACATATCCAGTCCTCGTTTCGCATATTGAAGGTGCTGCGAGGACTCATGGTTTTGAAGCTGATGTTCGCCAAAGTAATGATGAAGCAGAAATTATTGGCTGGCTTCATGAGGCTGCAGATACCAACACTCCAGTGATTATCAATCCTGCTGCATTTACCCACTATTCATATGCGATTCGCGATGCAGCAGAGTTGGTTAAGGCTCCGCTCATTGAAGTCCATCTCTCAAATCCTTTATCACGTGAAGAGTTCCGTCATACATCGGTAATTTCTGGTGTAGCCAATGGAACTATCGGTGGTTTCGGACCAAATTCTTACGTTCTAGCGCTTATTGCGCTCAAGGCGCTTGTCGCCTAATTTCATACTGTAAACTCCGTTCTCTATTGACCTTCGATAGGCGAAGGCATGAACTGGAGTTACCGTGGCAACAACAAACGATCTAAAGAATGGCATGACCCTCGACATTGAAGGTCAGTTATGGACAGTCGTTGAATTCCAACACGTGAAGCCAGGTAAAGGACCAGCTTTTGTTCGCACAAAGCTCAAGCAGGTTATGACCGGTAAGGTAGTAGATAAGACTTTCAACGCAGGCGTTAAGGTTGAGATTGCTATTCTAGAAAAGCGTGAAATGAACTTCCTGTACAAGGAAGGCGACGATTTCGTTTTCATGGATAACGTCAACTTTGATCAGATGACAATTTCAGCAGCAACTGTCGGAGATGCAGCTAATTACATGCTTGAAAATACTGAGGCAATCGTGGCAATCCACGAAGGCAATCCGCTCTATATCGATCTACCTGCATCAGTTCCACTCAAGATTACTTACACAGAGCCAGGACTACAGGGAGACCGTTCATCCGGCGGAACAAAGCCTGCAACGGTTGAGACTGGTATTCAGATTCAAGTGCCACTCTTTATCAAGCAGGATGAAATTGTTCTTGTTGATACACGTGATGGCTCTTACCAGGGTCGCGCTAACTAGTGTCAGCCCGCAGTAAAGCTCGCAAACAGACTCTAGATTTACTCTACGAGGCCGATATTCGCGGCGCTTCAGCTGCAGAACTTCTTGCTCTCCGCGATGTCGTCGAAGAAGGTCCGGATGCACGTCCAATCCGCGAATTTACTAAGACACTTATTGCAGGGGTAACTGATAACAAGCGCAAGATTGATGAGCTGATTGCTACCTATGCTCAGGGCTGGGATATGGATCGTCTTCCAGCAGTCGATAGAAATATCTTGCGTTTGGGTATTTACGAGATTGTCTGGAGTTCTGATCTCGATGACGGCATCGCTATCGATGAAGCGCTGACTCTTGCAAAAGAACTTTCTACAGATGAGTCTGCTGGATATATCCACGGGGTACTCGGTCGCATCTCATCAATTAAGGAAAGCATCGCTATCTAGCCTTCTCGTCTTTTAAGAAGTATCCGTTCATCTTCTAACCAATTCAGAACAGTCGAAATTGGCTCATCAAATAGAATTCCGATAGTTTCTAAATCGGCTTGACGCAGAGAAAGCACTTCACCATTCCAATCTTGCCGAGAGCGGACAATTCTCTGAGCGACTCTTGCTAGCAATTGATACCGAAGGTTTGAAGGATGTGAAGAGTCGTGGGCCCGCTTATTGATGGCTCGAAGATCAACGATGATTTTCCCGGAAGTTAACAACTCGATGGGTTTCTCATCTGTGAAAAGCTGAGAAACCGGAACTTGATATAGCTCGGCAATCGCGATGGCACGTTTTACGCTGAGTGTTCTGGCGCCTCGTTCGTAGGAACCCAAAACGACCGCCTTGAGAGCACCTTGGCTCATGAGTTCAACATCGCTCAGGGAGAGCGATTTCGCGGTTCTGATAGCGCGTAGCTTCGATGAGACTTCTTGGATAGTGACCTGTGTATTCATGGCGTGACGGTATGTCAGCCCTAGCCGCGCCTTATTTGCCTATCCACAGGTGAGTGAACTTAAGTGCTAAACTGACGTCAACATCCTTTAACGACCCGTCCTGCGAGGCGGGGAAGGAGATTTACATGAGCCTTGCCCTGCCGGCGCCAGATATGGCACGAGCTATTACCCGCATTTCCCACGAGATTCTCGAACGTAACTCTGGTTCGGACTCAATCACTCTTCTAGGAATTCCTACACGAGGAGCTCATCTCGCTGCTCGCATAGCCGCAAATATTGAAGCAATTGAAGGCAAACCGGTCCAATCCGGAACTCTAGATATCACCCTTCATCGCGATGATCTACGGATGAGACCTCCTAGAGCGTTGATGCCAACAACTATTCCTTCACTCGGAGTCGAAGATCGAAACGTCATCTTGGTTGACGATGTTCTCTTCTCTGGCCGCACAATCCGCGCAGCTCTCGATGCGCTCGGTGAAATAGGTCGCCCAAAGACAGTTCAGTTAGCTGTCCTAGTCGATCGCGGTCACCGACAGCTTCCTATCAAGGCTGATTATGTAGGCAAGAATCTTCCTACTTCTCCGACACAGATTATTAAGGTTCAATTCACCGAACTTGATGGGGTAGATGCGGTTTCACTCGAAGAGGGAGCCAAGTAATGCGCCACCTTCTCTCTATCTCAGATCTTAGTAAGGTCGAAGCGCTTCAAATTCTCAACACTGCAGAGGAACTCGCAAGAGTTTCAGATGGTCCAATGAAGAAGTTGCCAACTCTTCGTGGTCGAACAATCGTAAATCTATTCGCTGAAGATTCAACGCGAACTCGCATCTCTTTCGAAGCTGCAGCTAAGCGTTTATCTGCTGACGTAATTAACTTCTCTGCAAAGGGATCAAGTGTCAGCAAGGGTGAATCCCTGAAGGACACTGCTCAAACTCTGCAAGCTATGGGAGCAGATGCGGTCATCATTCGTCATAGCGCTTCTGGTGCTGCGCAACGTCTTGCAGATAGTCAATGGATGACTGGATCTGTTGTCAATGCTGGCGATGGAACCCACGAACATCCAAGTCAAGCGCTGCTCGATGCTTTCACCATTCGCAGACATTTGGCACACGGGGGAGATGACCTCACTGGTTTACATGTAGCAATCGTCGGTGACGTTCTGCATTCACGCGTCGCTCGATCAAATGTCCTGTTGCTAACAAAGCTTGGTGCACTAGTAACACTCGTGGCTCCGCCAACACTTCTTCCAGTTGGAGTTGAATCATGGCCGGTTAAAGTTTCCTACGACTTCGATTCAGTAATCGAATCAGTGGATGCCGTAATGATGCTTCGAATTCAAATGGAACGAATGACAGAACTTTTCTTCCCTAATGCTCGTGAATATTCGCGCTACTTCGGACTCAATAAAGATCGCCTCAAGAAGATGAAACCCTCTGCAATTGTGATGCACCCAGGGCCGATGAACCGTGGTCTTGAAATCACAGCCGATAGCGCAGATAGCGCCCGTTCAGTAATTCTTGAGCAAGTTACCAACGGGGTCAGCGTCAGAATGGCAATTCTCTACCTACTTCTCGCAGGGTCTCAAGAGATTGGAGCATCAGAATGAGTTCAACAATTCTCATCTCAGGAGGAACGCTGCCAGATGGAAAGAAGTCCGATCTTCTCATTAAGGATGGAAAGATCGCAGAAGTTTCATCGAAAATTTCGGCAGAAGGCGCCCGAGTTATCGATGCTTCAAAGTCTGTTCTCCTTCCAGGACTTGTAGATCTACATACTCATTTACGTGAACCAGGTAAGGAAGATGCCGAGACTGTTGAATCTGGTTCGCAGGCTGGCGTCAAAGGAGGCTTTACGGCGCTGAGCGCCATGGCAAATACATCGCCGGTCGCAGATACAGCCGGAGTTGTAGAGCAGGTTTATCGTCTTGGTCAATCAACGGGTCTGCTCGATGTCTTTCCAATCGGTGCAGTGACTCGCGGATTGGAAGGCGAACATCTCGCTGAAATCGGAGCAATGGCTGATTCGATTGCCCGTGTTCGAGTTTTCAGTGACGACGGACATTGTGTCTTTGACCCCTTGGTTATGCGCCGCGCCCTTGAATACGTGAAGAAGTTCAACGGCGTCATCGCACAACATGCGCAGGAACCTCGCCTTACTCAAGGTTCACAGATGAACGAAGGAATTGTTTCATCTCAACTTGGCCTCAAAGGCTGGCCAGCAATTGCTGAAGAGGCGATTATCGCTCGTGACGTTCTGCTTTCTGATCATGTTCAAGCTCGCTTACATATCTGTCACTTAACTACAGCCGGCGGTGTTGAAATCATTCGATGGGCAAAGGCTCGTGGAATAAATGTGACTGCAGAAGTTACTCCGCACCATCTACTTCTTACCGATGAACTTGCACGCAGTTATGATCCGGTATTTAAGGTAAATCCTCCACTTCGCACAGAAGCGGATGTGATGGCACTTCGTGAAGCTCTTGCCGATGGAACTATCGATATCGTCGCAACTGATCACGCGCCACATCCTGCAGAAACTAAGGAATGCGAATGGCAAGAGGCATCGTTTGGAATGCTAGGACTAGAGACAGCGCTGAGCATCGTGAATAAGACCATGGTTGAAACTGGTCTTATAACTTGGGCCACTGTGGCAGAACGTATGAGCCACGCACCAGCGCGCATCGGCCTTTATGAAAACCACGGGCAAGAACTCAAGGTTGGAGCCCCTGCCCATATCGCTGTGATGGACCCAACCTCTCTATTCAGGGTCGATAGAGACCTAGTAGCCTCAAGAAGTCGCAATACTCCGTTCCATGGCATGGAGCTGCCAGGCCAGATTGTGGCAACAATCTTTAACGGTGAAGTTGTTTTTGAAGGGGGTCGTTCATGAGTAAAGCATTCTTCGTACTCGATGATGGACGAATCTTTGAGGGAACTTCTTGGGCAGCTACAGGCAAGACTTTTGGTGAAGCCGTCTTTCAAACAGGAATGACGGGATATCAAGAGACTCTGACAGACCCTTCGTATCATAAACAAGTTGTTGTGATGACCGCACCTCATATCGGAAATACCGGCGTCAACGCGTACGACAATGAATCTAGGAAGTATTGGGTTGCTGGTTTCGTCGTACGAAACCCTTCGACTCTGACAAGCAATTGGCGAAGCGAGAATGACCTAGAGGCTGAGCTAATTAGCCAAGGGATAGTCGGAATTCAAGGCGTTGATACTCGTGCTATTACACGGCATTTGCGCGATCGAGGCGCTATGCGCGTTGGTATTTTTTCGGGACTTGAACTATCTCGCGAAGAGATGGTTATTGAGGTTCGCAAGCAACAAGCAATGAGTGGTGCCTATTTAAGTGACGATGTTTCAACAGATTCAACTTATGTTGTTCCAGCAGTCGGTGAGAAGAAATTTACCGTTGCAGCTCTTGATCTAGGTATCAAAGGCGCAACTCCGCGGGCAATGGCTGAGCGTGGCATTGAAGTTCATGTCATGCCATACAACTCATCATTTGCAGATATCCAAGCAATCAATCCGGATGGAGTATTCCTTTCCAATGGTCCCGGGGATCCAGCAACAATGACCGAGACCATTGATTTAGTACGTGAAGTTCTCGGTGAAGAGATTCCCGTGTTCGGTATCTGCTTCGGACATCAGATTCTTGGTCGCGCTCTTGGTTTCGAAACATATAAATTGCAATTTGGCCATCGTGGAATCAATCAACCTGTCTTGGATCGTAGAACCGGCAAAGTTGAAATCACCGCACATAACCATGGGTTTGCACTTCAAGCTCCAACCGATTCTGGATTCTCGACTGTTTATGGTCCCGGCCAAGTCACTCACGTTTGCCTCAATGATGGAGTTGTCGAAGGTTTAGAACTCACAGAACGCGGTGCATTTAGCGTTCAGTACCACCCGGAAGCGGCAGCTGGTCCACATGATGCTGCGTACCTCTTTGATCGCTTTGTTGACTTAATGGTTGCTTACCCAAGAAAAGTTGAGGCTCTCTAATGGCGCGCGATACATCGATTAAGAGCGTCCTCGTCATCGGTTCAGGCCCGATTGTGATTGGCCAAGCATGCGAATTCGATTATTCGGGCACGCAAGCTTGTCGAGTTCTACGGGCTGAAGGCATTCGTGTCATCTTGGTGAATTCAAATCCCGCAACAATCATGACCGATCCTGAATTTGCGGATGCAACATATATCGAGCCGATTACTCCTGAATTCATCGAACGCATCATCGCAAAAGAACGTCCAGATGCTGTTCTTGCAACGCTTGGTGGTCAAACTGCACTCAATGCGGCTATTGGACTCTTTGAAGCCGGAACACTTGATAAGTACAACGTGAAGTTGATTGGCGCTGATGTGGCGGCGATCGAAAGAGGCGAGAACCGAGAACTCTTTAGAGCAATTGTTGAGAAAGTTGGGGGAGAATCCGCCCGTTCAATTATCTGTCACACAATGGATGATGTGATGGGCGCGGTAGCGCAACTAAGTTATCCAGTTGTCATCCGCCCATCTTTCACTATGGGAGGTCTCGGTTCAGGTATCGCCTTCGATGAAGAAACGCTGCGCCAGATTGCAGGCGCGGGTCTGCGACATAGCCCCACATCTGAAGTTCTGATCGAAGAATCAATCATTGGTTGGAAAGAGTACGAACTTGAAGTAATGCGCGACAAGGTAGATAACGTCGTTATCGTTTGTAGTATCGAAAATATCGATCCAATGGGAGTTCACACTGGAGACTCGATCACCGTAGCTCCAGCGCTTACGTTGACTGATGTTGAATACCAGAAGCTTCGCGATCTATCGATCTCAATCATTCGAGAAGTCGGTGTCGATACGGGTGGATGCAATATTCAGTTTGCCGTAAACCCTGATACTGGTCGCATCATCGTGATTGAGATGAACCCCCGCGTATCTCGATCAAGTGCACTCGCTTCGAAGGCAACAGGTTTCCCGATTGCGAAGATCGCAACAAAACTAGCGATTGGCTACACGCTCGATGAAATTAAGAACGACATCACACAAGTAACTCCTGCTTCATTTGAGCCAACGCTCGATTACATTGTTGTGAAAGCGCCACGTTTCGCCTTTGAAAAGTTCCAGGATGCTGATCCACGTTTAACAACGACGATGAAGAGCGTTGGCGAAGCAATGGCCATTGGACGCTCATTCCCTGAAGCGCTCATGAAGGCACTTCGCTCGCTAGAGCGTAAGGAAGCGATTTTCACTTTCACGGATGCTCGTTCGATAGACGAAAAGGGCAACCTTCTTGAATCGATGAAGATGCCAACTGAATATCGGCTCCAGCAGGTTCAACGTGCTCTCTGGTTGGGTGCAACGATGGATGAAGTATTCGCTTCAACCAAGATAGACCGTTGGTATTTGCGCCAAATCGAAATCATTAACGATGTAGCGAGGGCTGTAGCCGAACCAGGTGAGCTCAACTTTGATCTTCTGAAGTTGGCGAAATCAAGCGGCTTCTCAGATGCTCAGATAGCAACAATTCGTGGAATAGCTGAGGCAGATGTTCGCAAAGTGCGCCATCAGTTAAATCTTCGTCCCGTTTACAAAACCGTAGATACCTGCGCTGCAGAGTTCGAGGCCTTCACTCCATACCATTACTCGAGCTATGAGGAAGAGACGGAAGTTCGTCCACGAACAAAGCCTGCCGTGATCATTCTTGGCAGTGGTCCTAACCGAATTGGTCAAGGAATCGAATTCGATTATTCGTGTGTGCACGCCTCCTTCACCTTACGAGCTGCAGATTACGAAACCATCATGATTAACTGCAATCCGGAGACTGTGTCTACCGACTATGACACTTCAGATCGCCTCTACTTCGAACCACTTACCCTTGAGGATGTTCTAGAAATCGTTCATGCCGAATCACTGGCCGGTCCGGTTCTAGGTGTCATCACACAACTTGGAGGGCAAACGCCTCTTGGTTTAGCAGCAGGCCTCAAAGCTGCGGGCGTAACAATTCTTGGAACAAGCCCGGATGCAATTAACTTAGCTGAAGAGCGAGGTGCATTTGGTCAAGTTCTTAAGGATCAAGGACTAACTGCACCTGAATTCGGAATGGCTTCATCGCAAATGGAAGCCCTGTCCATCGCACAACGTATTGGTTATCCAGTTCTGGTTCGTCCAAGTTTCGTCCTCGGCGGACGCGGTATGGAGATTGTTTACGACGACGATGCACTTTCTGGCTTCATCTCCCGCGCGACAGACATCACTCCGGATCATCCAGTATTGGTTGATCGCTTCCTAGATTCTGCAATTGAACTCGATGTTGATGCACTCTACGACGGCGCTGAACTATTCCTAGGCGGAATCATGGAACACATTGAAGAGGCCGGAATTCACTCGGGGGATAGCGCATGCGTTCTGCCTGCTATGACGATTTCTGATTCGCAAAGAGTGCAGATCCGTGAAGCAACGCTCAAGATTGCACAAGGCGTTGGGGTTGCAGGTCTGATTAATATTCAATTTGCGATGGCTGATCAAATTCTCTACGTACTCGAAGCAAATCCACGTGCATCACGCACTGTGCCATTCGTCAGCAAAGCAACAGGCGTTCCTCTGGCTAAGGCTGCAGCCCGTATCTCTCTTGGTTCGACAATTGCAGAGTTGCGCGCAGAAGGTCTACTACCGGCTCAAGGTGACGCGATTGCAAAGGGAATTAGCGTCAAGGAAGCGGTGCTTCCGTGGAACCGTTTCCGTCGCGCAGATGGACGTGGTGTTGATGCGGTACTTGGACCTGAGATGCGTTCAACTGGCGAAGTGATGGGTATTGCAGCGACATTCGGTGAGTCCTATGCCAAGTCGCAGATAAGTTCTTTTGGACCACTTCCTAAGTCAGGGACTGTATTTATCTCACTTGCAGATAAAGATAAAAAACACGGAATTGCACCTGCGCAAGGATTATCAGCACTGGGATTCAGACTCCTTGCAACTGATGGAACAGCTTCGTTTCTTTCCGAGCACGGAGTATCAACTGTTGTGGTCCGAAAAAATTCGCAAGGGACTGGACCGATGGGCGAGAAGACTATTGTCGAGATGCTCAACGCAGGTGACATTGATCTTGTTATCAATACTCCTGTAGGACGTGGCACTCGAGCCGATGGTTGGGCCATTCGTACTGCTGCTGTTCAGAGATCTATTCCTATCATCACAACGACAGCCGGGTTCAGCGCTGCAGTTGAGGGAATCAAAGCCTTACAAGCTGGCGAGTTAAGTGTTTCTCCAATTCAAGAGTGGTTGAAACGCTAATGGCAACTATCAACAAGAGCGCACTTCAGCAGGTTGTGACCATCGTTTCAAATAAGCGAATTGGTGCCTATCACCAGATTCTTCTCAACGTTGGAGACATTGTTAAGAGCTGTCGTCCAGGAAATTTCGTTGCAATACGAGTTGGTGGCGATACATCCAAGATGATTTTGCGTCGCGCATTCGCGATTTCTCGAGTTGCGGATAATTCTCAATATGGCGGCACCATGGAGTTAATTGTTGCTCCACACGGTTCAGGAAGTAAGTGGCTCTGTTCTCAGCAAGAGGGTGCTGAAATAGACATCATTGCACCCCTTGGAACTGCTTTTGGAATTCCAACCGAACCTATCAACGCTCTTCTCATAGGTGGTGGATACGGATCTGCTCCGCTCTTCGGACTGGCAGATGTTCTTAAAGGCCGTGGCTGCAAAGTAGATATGTTATTGGGTGCAAGTGTCGGTACAAAGATTTATGCACCGATGGAAGGAAAGCGCTCAGTTAACTCGTTAAAGATTTACACAGAAGATGGTTCTATGGGCGAGACAGGGCGCGTAACTGAGAATCTTCTAGATATTGTGCGAGATCGCAACATTGACGTTATCTATTCATGTGGTCCAATGGCGATGCTTTCAGCTATCACTGCTTTAGTCGCTGAGACCGAAGTAATCCATCAATGTGCCGTAGAAGAATCTATGGCGTGTGGTGTAGGTATATGCATGACCTGCGTACTGCCCGTTCAAAATAATGACGGAACAACATCGATGCTGCGATCATGTATCGATGGGCCAGTGATGGATGGCGCCAATGTTCGTTGGGATCTTGTCGGCAAAGTTCCGGAGGCACTCGCATGACGCTTCCGGTGGATATGTCTACAACTCTTGGTAATGCATGGTTTCCAGCTCCGTTATTTACAGCCAGCGGTTGCGCAAGTAGCGGTAAAGAGTTAGCTCAGTTCTTCCCACTCAACCAGATTGGCGCTGTTGTCACCAAGTCTGTGATGAGTAAGCCCCGACACGGACGTCCTGCGCCGCGAATGGCTGAAACTCCATCAGGAATGTTGAACTCAATCGGTCTGCAGGGTCCCGGGATTGATTCATTTTTGGCGAACGATGTTCCTTGGTTATTGGAGCAGAAGGCCCGAGTGATAGTTTCTATTGCCGGTGAAACAGTTGAAGAGTATTCAACGCTCGCTCGTAAACTTCGATCTGTTTCGGGTATTAGCGCTGTTGAAGTAAATATCTCTTGCCCAAACGTTGAGAATCGGGGTCTTGTATTTGCATGCGATCCAGATGCGTCCAGGCGCGTGATTGATGGAGTGCGAAAGACAATTGGTGGTGATTTACCCATCATCGCGAAGCTTTCACCTGATGTAACGGACCTGCCGTCGATTGCGCGAGGCGTAGTCGATGCCGGCGCTGATGGACTTGCGCTTATCAATACGGTTTTAGGCATGGTGATCAATATCGATTCAATGCGACCACATCTTGGCGGCAAGACAGGTGGACTATCAGGCCCTGCAATTAAGCCTGTTGCGGTACGTGCCATCTATCAGGTTCATGCAGCTCTTCCAAAAGTTCCGATCCTTGGAATGGGGGGCGTTGCATCAGGTCGAGATGCACTTGAACTCATCTTGGCCGGAGCATCAGGCGTTTCAGTTGGTACTGCAAGTTTTGGAAACCCATCTGCGCTAATCGAGATTCAGAATGAATTGCGTGACCTTCTTGCGGCTCGTGGTTTCGCCACTTTGCAACAGGCAATCGGTTATGCACATAGAGAAGAGGCGTAATGAAAGCCCCAATCGTTCTAGCTGTTGATACACCAGATATCGAGATTGCAAAGCAATGGGTTGCAGCAACCCAAGAGTCTGTCAGTGTTTACAAATTAGGCCTTGAATTCTTTCTATCCTTCGGCCAAGAAGGAATCCGTGCAATTCAATCCGAGACTGATGCGGACATATTCCTAGATCTCAAACTTCACGATATTCCTCACACGGTTCAAGGGGCTGCTAGGGCAATCGAAAACCTGAAACCTCGATTCCTGACTGTTCATGCATCGGGTGGTCGAGCAATGGTGAAGGCTGCGGTGGACGCGGTCCCTGCAACCGATGTCACCGCTGTAACGATTTTGACGTCACTGTCAGAAGAAGATCTCTTTGAAATCGGCTATGCAAATCCAGCCCTAGAAAGCGCAGTAGCTCTAGCGAAGATGTCAGTTGACGCCGGTGCGCGAGCAATTGTCTGTTCTCCACTTGAAATCGCAGCAATCCGTTCAGCAGTAGGACCAACTCCTCACATTATTACTCCGGGAGTTCGCCCACTCTCAGAAGTTGGCAGCGATGATCAGAAGCGCACCATGACTCCGAAAGATGCAATTACTGCGGGCGCTTCTTTCGTTGTGATTGGTCGCCCGATTACCAAGGCATGGGTTGATGGAGCGCAGGCGATGAAGTCCAAGGCGCGATTCATCGCTGACGAGATTCTCAACTAGATTTATCTCATGGGCGCACCTCCACAACTAACTCCAGAAGAGCGAGCCCGTGCGCTTGCAAAAGCTAAGGAGTCGCGCCAAGTTCGAGCCGCAGTTAAAGCACGTGTAAAGACGGGCGAGTACTCGGTATCTGATGTTGTGAGAATGGCTAAGGAAGATGAAGCGATTGCCAAGATGCGTGTTCTCGAGCTTGTTGAATCAATCAGTGGTGTTGGAAAAATTCGTGGCAAATCGATTCTTGAACGTCTTGAAATTTCCTTGACGCGCCGGATACAGGGACTTGGTAGGCATCAATTGGAATCTCTCGAAAATGAATTCAAGATTCCTTCTGGGCATACGCCGGGCAAGTTGGTCGTACTTTCCGGACCCGGTGGAGTCGGTAAGAGCACTGTGGCAAAGGTGTTAAAGGATTCTTCACCGTTCTTTGTAAGCATCTCCGCAACAACTCGTGCGCCTCGTTTTAATGAAGTAAATGGAATCGACTATCACTTCTATTCCAATGAAGAATTCGATGCTGCAATTGCAGCCAACGAATTTCTCGAGTGGGCCGAGTTTGCAGGTAACCGCTACGGGACTCCACGAAAAGCTGTCGAAGATTCACTACGTGTAGGAAAAAGTGTTCTTCTTGAGATCGAGATTGCAGGTGCCAAGCAAGTAAAAGCAAAGATTCCAGAAGCGATACTCGTCTTTCTCGAGCCACCTACTTGGGAAGAGCTCGTTTCTCGCCTCGAGGGTCGCGGCACCGATAGCCCAGAGCGAAGAGCAGCCCGTTTGGCTTTAGCTCAAGAGGAGATGGCCGCCGCCTCTTTCTTCGATAAAGTCCTCATTAATGACCAGGTCGAGGGAGTAGTCGCATCCCTGATAGAATTCGCATCTGCCTAAATGGGCTGCAAGACCCGCAGAGCCTTTATTGCTACGAAACACAGGAGTACAGATGAGCGCACATATGGATGGAATCACAAACCCACCTATCGACGAACTTCTCGATAAGGCTGGCTCTAAGTACAGCCTCGTTCTCTATGCAGCAAAGCGTGCTCGCCAAATTAACGCGTACTACTCACAACTTGGTGAAGGCCTCCTTGAATATGTTGGACCACTAGTTGATACACACGTTCATGAGAAGCCATTGTCAATTGCACTTCGCGAAATCAACGAAGGTCTTTTGACTATTGAAAATCTAGAACCAACCGCCTAAATTTCTAGGTAAAACCACCATGCAAGGTTTCGGCCGTGAAGTAATTCTCGGCGTTGGTGGCGGCATTGCAGCATATAAATCCTGCGATCTTTTACGCCGACTTCGCGACCTCGGTTTCGGTGTAACTGTTGTTCCTACCCCTTCAAGCTTGAACTTCGTCGGGTCGGCAACATGGGAAGCCCTTTCAGGTCGCAAGGTAACGACGGAAGTTTTTGAAAGTGTAGAAGAAGTCCGCCATGTGTCATTAGCCAAGAACTCGAATTTCATCATCATTGCTCCTGCTACCGCTGACCTCATCGCAAGAGTTGCAGCCGGTCGCGCAGATGACTTACTCACAAATGTAATCCTTGCATCTAGTTCACCTGTTTTGGTTGTTCCTGCAATGCACCCTGAAATGTGGAGCGACTCAGCAACTAAGGCAAACGTTGCAACGCTGCGCGATCGTGGCTATCACGTAATGGATCCCGATACTGGGGCACTTACATCAGGAGATGTTGGACAGGGACGATTCCCTGAAACATCAAGAATTCTGGGGGAGTTCGCCGAAATCACGGGCTGGCATTCAGATCTTCTTGGAAAGAAAGTTCTCGTCACCGCAGGCGGAACACGCGAGGCGATAGATCCAGTTCGTTTTATTGGAAATCAGTCTTCTGGAAAGCAGGGATATGCAGTTGCACGTTCTGCACAGCAGCGTGGTGCTCAAGTAACTCTTATCTCTGCCAATTCAAGTCTTGCAGACATTGAAGGCGTGAATATGATTAAGGTAGAGAGTGCAACACAGATGCTCGCAGCGCTTGAAGAAGAATTCACCCATACCGATATCCTGGTCATGTCAGCTGCAGTTGCAGATGCTCGCCCCGAGCAGATAGCGAAAGCGAAGATTAAGAAAAACGAATTCACAAGTATTTCTCTCGTTGAGAATCCGGATATTCTTCGCACAATTTCAGCGAAAAAATCTCGACAAATTATTATTGGATTTGCGGCAGAGACTTCCGAAAATCTTGAGGTAGCCGGAGAGAAAATGGTTTCAAAAGGGGCCGATATCCTCTATCTCAATGATGTGTCCGGGGGAGATATCTTTAATAGCGAGACAACTCATGGATTCATCTTGGTTCGAGGTAAGGAACCCAAGAAGGTGGCAGAGACCACCAAAGACACGCTAGCTCACCAACTACTCGATGAAGCCCTTCTTCAGTTAGGTTAGGACAATGTCAAAACGCCTCTTTACTTCAGAATCAGTCACCGAAGGCCATCCAGATAAGATTGCCGATCAAATTTCGGATGCAATCCTGGATTCACTCTTAGACCAAGATCCAACTAGTCGTGTCGCTGTTGAAACGCTCATCACAACAGGTCAGGTACATGTTGCTGGTGAAGTAACCACTAACGGTTATGCAGATGTCATGGGAATTGTGCGTGACACAGTCATTGGTATTGGCTACGACTCATCTGTTAAAGGTTTTGACGGAAATAGCTGTGGCGTTTCAATTTCTATCGGTCAGCAATCTCCTGATATCGCACAAGGTGTCGATGATGCATTTGAACACCGCGTTTCATCAGCGGCAGACCCATTAGACCTGCAGGGTGCAGGCGATCAGGGACTCATGTTCGGTTATGCATGCGATGACACAAAAGAGCTCATGCCACTTCCAATTTGGTTAGCTCACGAGTTAGCTCAGCAACTTTCTAAGGTTCGTAAGTCAGGAGCTCTTCCATACCTTCGCCCTGATGGCAAGACACAGGTAACTATTGAGTACGACGGCGATAAAGCTGTGGCACTCGATACTGTTGTGATCTCAAGCCAGCACGCTGAAGAAGTAGATGTCATCAAGCAGTTGACTCCAGAAATCATTGCTCAAGTAATCGACCCAGTTCTGGCCAGGATTGATCTTCCTCGCAAAGATATGCGCACGCTCATTAACCCAACAGGTCGCTTTGTAATTGGTGGACCTATGGGAGATGCGGGTCTTACGGGACGCAAAATTATTGTTGACACGTACGGCGGCATGGCTCGCCACGGTGGTGGAGCTTTCTCAGGAAAAGATCCTTCAAAGGTTGACCGCTCTGCAGCCTATGCAATGCGTTGGGTTGCTAAGAATGTTGTTGCAGCAGGCCTTGCTCGTCGTTGCGAAGTTCAGGTTGCATATGCAATCGGTAAAGCGCAGCCTGTTGGCGTATTTGTCGAGACTTTTGGAACTGAGACTGTCCCTGTTCAGAAGATTCAAAATGCAGTAACAACTGTCTTCGATCTTCGTCCGGCAGCGATTATTCGCGATCTCAATCTCAAGCGCCCTATCTATTCACAAACTGCTGCTTACGGCCACTTTGGTCGCGAGCTTCCTAACTTCACATGGGAAGCAACCAATCGCGTATCAGAACTCCAAGCAGCCGTTAAATAGTCGAAGGCTTCATTAACGTGGCACTTACGAGGCCACTTCGTCTCAAAGCTGAGATAGCGAAGCTCAAACCAGAAGGTAGCTCATCGGTTCTACCGATTGCCCAGGTCTGGGTGGATTCTGGAGTCTTTCATCTTGATCAAAAGTATGACTATCTGGTCCCGGATAATCTCTCTGGCATCATCTCAACAGGCGTTCGGGTTCAGATTCCTTTTCATGGAAGAGAAGTTGAGGGGCTAGTTCTTGCTCGAGTGAGTTCGTCTGAATCCCCAGTCCTGAAATCGATTTCTAAAGCCATCTCCCCGCACAGTGTTGCAACGTCTGAATCGATTGAACTTATATCGGCTGTTGCAGACCGTTGGGCCGCTCATCCTTTCGACGTTATTCGCTCAGCTATCCCTCCTCGGGTTGCGTCAGTCGATAAAGAGAGCTGGACTGATGCACCTTTGCCAAAATTGAAGACGAAGCCAACTCGCTCCTATATTCATATTCCTCCGGTTGTTAATCTTTTCGACTTCCTTCAATCAACGATTGGAAGGAACGCAGGAAAGGGTTCGACTCTCGTCATAGTGCCTGACAATCGCTCCGTTCAGAGGCTCGTGGCTCTTATTCCGGAAGCAGTGGTTCTAGATTCTGCGCTTGAAAGATCGGAGCGATATCGCAATTTCCTCTCATGTCGCTATGGACGAGGTTTGATTGTGGTGGGAACTAGAAGCGCGATCTTTGCACCTATTACCGATCTCGAGTCAATCATCGTTTTAGATGAAGGTTCTGAACAACATTATGAAGTTCGTTCTCCGGGGTGGAATGTGCGCGATGTTGCGATTCTTCGAGCGATGAAGTCAAGCCTCAATCTCACTTTTGTGGGTTACTCACCGAGTTCGGAAGTGGCGCGCCTTATCGAGAGTAAGTGGATTCATTTTTCTTCAGTGAAATCTCGAGTTGAAGTTTCGGCCTTCCCTCAATCACATGGCGAGTTGATTCCCAGTCGATTAATGGGGGAGATTCGCAAAGCGATGAATTCAGGACCCGTTCTATTTCTTGCTCCCCGAAAAGGCTATTCGCAGAGCGTTGTCTGCGCTAAATGTAGAAATTCAGCTCTCTGCGAATGCGGTGGCAAGTTGCTCAAACGTGGCTCTGAAACATCTCTTGAATGCACCATCTGCGCCAAAGCATATTCAAACTGGAGGTGCGCCTGGTGTAAAAGTTCAACGCCTTATCTTTTGGGTCGTGGTTCAGAAAGATTCGCATATGAAATTGGAGCAGCCTTTCCTGGAGTAAAGGTTGTTCAATCAACATCGGAATTGATGATCGATAGTTTTACTGAAGATAGAGGGTTAGTTATTTCAACCCCTGGCGCTATCCCGTCTACTAATAATGGCTTCGCCCTCGTTGTGATTCTCGAGGCAGAGCGCTTCTTTATGCAGGCCGATATCAGGGCACATGAACGTACCCGCGAGCTCTTCTTTTCAACTAGTGCGCTGGCATCACAAAAAGGGAAGGTCGCATTTGTCATGTCAGCAGATAACCCAATTATTGGTGCTGTCTCTGCCTGGAAGCCTTCGCTGATTTCGCAACGGGAACTTCGTGAACGTCTAGAAGTAAATCTGCCGCCATTCACCCGTGCGGTAACGATGGATATTGCGGCATCTGAGTCCCAATCTCTTTTACGTGGACTCAAGAAATCTCAGGAAGATTCGCGCTTACCCGAATCAACTCAGTTCCTTGGTCCATCTCAACTCAAAGGTGACGTTGATCGAATAGTCGCCCTGACTCCACTCGCTGATGGTGAGGCATTAATATCACTCCTTCATGAATTCCAGCGACGTCGTAGCTCATCGAAGAAGGCGCTTGCATCAATTCGCATCGATCCTTATTCGCTATCTCGATAGTAGGATAAGCACATGTCCATCATGCCGATTCGCCACTTTGGCGATCCCGTATTAGTAACACCGGCCTCTGAGGTTATTGATTTCGATAAAGAACTTCGCGTCCTCGTAAAAGATCTCACCGATACGATGCTTGACGCCCCAGGAGCAGGTCTTGCGGCGCCGCAAATTGGTGTTCCACTTCGTGTTTTTGTCTGGGACGTTGATGAAGCGTTGGGTCATCTCATTAATCCAACTCTTGACCTGAGTGAAGATCTCCAGGATGGCGATGAAGGATGCTTGAGCTTCCCGGACCTCGTCTATCCAACGCCTCGTGCATTTAGAGCCGTTGCAAAAGGTTTCAATATGCACGGTGAACCTATAACAGTGGAAGGCACCGAGTTACTTGCGCGAGCCTTGCAGCACGAGACAGACCATCTCAATGGAATCCTCTTCATCGATCGCCTCTCCGAAGAAGATCGAAAACTTGCCATGAAGGAGATCCGTGAATCCGAATGGTTCGGCATGGCTAATTCAGCGGGGATACAACCACAGATCAAAGTTTCACCACATGACCCATTCGGTAGAGGGCTCTAATTGAAGATTATTGTGGCGGCAACGCCCGATGTAGCAATTCCCACTCTTGATTGGTTGCTCGCTTCAGAGCATCAATTGGTTTCGGTCATTACTCAACCCGATCGCCCGGCTGGTAGAGGGCGCTCTCTCAAAGAGTCAGTTATTTCAGAGTGGGCCCGCAGACATGACGTTCCTTGTCTTAAACCAGAGTCAGTAGCTGAGACAGCATCTCTTCTAGAAGGTTCAGATGTTCTACTTACTATTGGATACGGGGTTCTTCTTCCCGAGAACCTGCTCAGTATTCCTAAACATGGTTGTCTTAATCTGCATTTCTCACTCCTTCCGCGTTGGCGTGGAGCTGCTCCAGTCCAGCGAGCAATCGAAGCCGGCGATTCTGTCTCTGGAGTAACAGTTTTTCAGTTGGATCCTGGAATGGATACTGGACCTATTTACTCAGTGAAGAGATTTGCGCTGGATTCAGATATCACTAGTGACGAACTTTTCACTGAGTTGGGCGCACTAGGTGTCGAGGCGGTCGAAGATTCACTGAATGCCATTAAGGCTGGAATTCGTCCTGAACCTCAGAAGAACGATGGCGCTAGTCGAGCCATGAAGATTTCGAAAGAAGAATGTGAGATCGACTGGGAATTAGGTGCCCAATTGATCTCTCAGAAGATACGAGCTTTCACATCTCTTCCGGGCACTTGGACCAAGTTCCGCGGAGAGGTTATAAAGATAGATTCAGTTTCGTTAACTGATGAAACTCTTGAACCTGGACAGATTCGGGTCATAAATAAGCAACTGCTAGTTGGTACAGGCACGAAAGCTATCTCCATAGGCTTTCTTACCCCAGCAGGCAAATCTCGAATGGATGCCAAATCATGGCTAAACGGTGCTCGCTTAAGCGATGGTGAAATCTTTGGTTAAAGCGCGTCGAGACTCTTTCAAGTCTCCTAAGCCAGATGCACCTCGCGTCTTGGTCTACGACATACTCTCTGAAGTAAATCGTCGTGGGGGATATTCCAACCTACTTCTCCCGCAAGCGCTCAACGCTAGTAACTTCGAACAGCGAGATAAAGGATTTATCACTGAGCTTCTCTATGGAACTTTGCGTATGCAAGGACGTCACGATTACATTCTGTCTCAAGTTTCTGATCGACCATGGTCTGAAGTTGATGAAGGAATTGTTGATATCTGTAGATTAGGCGTTCATCAACTCTTCGAAATGCGCGTTGCTACTCATGCCGCAGTTTCTGCAACAGTTGAACTAGCCCGCAAGGTCATCGGTGAATCGAAGGCCTCCTTCGTCAACGCAATCCTTCGTAAAGTCAGTGCTCAAACTCTAGAAGAGTGGCTAGAACCAGTCTTAGCTTTGAAAGACCCTGTTTCTAGACTTTCGATCCAGTATTCACATCCAGAATGGATTGTCTCTGCCTACTTTGATCTGCTTAAAGATTACGAAAGAGTTGAGGAAGAGTTGGCCGCAAATAACGTTCCAGCAACACCGACACTTGTGTCATGGCCTGGCTCTTCGACTCAGGAAGAACTTGTTTCTGAGGGCGCCATTGCAACTCAATACTCACCTTATGGAGCAAAATTTGAAGGAGCACCTGGTTCTATTGACTTAATTCGTCATCGCAAGGCCGGAGTTCAGGATGAAGGTTCACAACTCGTTGCTCTTGCCTTCTCACAAGCAACTAAATCTGCCAAAACAGTTCTCGATCTCTGCGCTGGCCCTGGCGGTAAAGCTGCGCTCATCTCTCATATTTGCGATGTTGAGGGTCGAGAGTTCATAGCAAACGAAGTTTCCGAAGCGCGAGCAAAGCTAGTGAAGAATGTTGTTGGAAAGTTTCCGGTATGGGTTGGAGACGGACGAGAAATTTCATCACATGGACAGAACTTCGATGCGATTATCGCTGACGTTCCTTGTACTGGTCTTGGCGCCTTGCGTCGACGCCCTGAAGTTCGCTGGCGCCGAACTGTTCAAGATTTGCGCGCACTGACAGAGTTGCAACTAGAGCTCGCTAATTCGGCCATCGCCAATCTCTCTGCCGCTGGCATCTTCGGATATGCAACCTGCAGCCCTCACTTCGCTGAAACCTTTGGTCAGGTAAAGATGATTCTCAAGGCGCACCCTGAGCTAGAACAGATTGATGTTGCGCCTTTCTTGCCGCCGAACCTTGAAGGCGCCGTGCGAGATAAATCAATGGCGCTTTGGACTAGCGTGCATGACACGGATTCGATGTTTCTCGCTCTCTTTAAGAAGAAGGCTTAGGCTGGACTTATGAGTGGGCACATTCGTATAACGCCGAGCATCCTTAACGCTGACTTTAGCCACCTTGACCAAGAGATAGCGAAAATAGCCCCAGTCAGTGACTTCATACATCTCGATGTTATGGATAATATTTTCGTTCCCAACTTCACCTTTGATTTTGAAGCAGCTTCAAAGATTATTTCAGGTACACCTATCCCTATTGATGCCCACTTAATGGTGGCCGATGTGGATTCGATTGCTATTGATTATGCAGTTGCAGGAGCTGCCAGTGTGACGATCCACGCTGAAGCTACTGCTGATATCTCCTCAACTCTTAAAGGAATCAA
>CAZAET010000001.1:23240-27093 GCA_964484215.1 uncultured Candidatus Planktophila sp.
AATAAGGGCTCCTTGGCTGATGCATCCATTGCGATTCTTAAAGAGGCGGGATACAGACAACGCACTGATTCACGTGATCTTGTTTTAGCCGACCCAGATAATTCTGTTGAGTTTTACTACCTGCGACCACGCGACATCGCAATTTATGTTGGTTCAGGCGAATTAGAGGCTGGAATCACTGGACGCGATCTCCTCATTGATTCAGGGGCTAAAGCTGAGGAAATACTCGCACTCGATTTCGGTTCATCTACCTTCCGATTTGCTGGTCCTGCGGCTGTTAAATGGAAACCAGAAGATATCGCAGGAAAGCGTGTAGCTACCGCGTATCCAGGCTTGGTTGAAAAGCACCTTACTGATTTGAATATTTCAGCATCTGTCGTGCGTCTCGACGGCGCAGTCGAAAGCAGCGTACGTCTCGGCGTCGCAGACCTTATTGCCGACGTTGTGAGCACCGGAAACACCTTGAAACAGGCTGGCTTGGCAATTTTTGGCGAACCTATTTTGGTCTCAGAGGCGATTGTCATTAAGAGATCAGGTGCAGAGTTACCGGCAGGACTTGAAATCCTCATCCGTCGACTGCAGGGTGTTGTCACTGCTCGTCAATATGTTCTTCTGGATTACGACATTCCAACATCGAGTGTAGATAAAGCATGTGCGATTACTCCAGGCCTTGAATCTCCAACAATCTCACCGCTGCAGAAAGCGGATTGGGTAGCTGTTCGTGCGATGGTTCTTCGAAAAGATACCAATCGTTTGATGGATGAACTGTGGGCACTTGGTGCTCGCGGAATTCTTGTGACCGATATTCACGCCTGCAGACTCTAATTACTTTCGCTGCGCGCCAGCTTCTTCAATATCTTCACGAGTAATGCCCAAGAGATAGAGAACTGAGTCTAAATATGGGGCGCTGACTGAACTGGCTGCTGCCGCCTTGACTGCAGGCTTTGCGTTAAAAGCAATACCCAATCCTGCAATCGAAATCATGTCTAGATCATTTGCGCCATCTCCGATGGCAACAGTCTGCTCAAGTTGTACGCCTTCGATTTCAGCAAAATCTCTTAGTGCTGTTGCCTTGGCTGCTCGATCAATAACTGGATCTATGACCTTGCCGGTTAACTTCCCGTCAATAATCTCAAGGGTATTAGCGCGGTAATGGGTAATTCCTAACTCCTTAACGAGTGGTTCGATAACTGAGATGAATCCACCTGAGACGACAGCAACGCTATGACCGAGTTGATGGAGAGTTTTCACAAGTGTTCGCGCGCCAGGTGTCAGTTCAATCTCCTGTTGAACTTCGGCAATAACTGATTCTGATAAACCTTCGAGAAGGGCTACTCGTGCACGAAGGCTCTCGGTGAAGTCGAGTTCACCCTTCATCGCTGAGTCAGTAATCTCTTTCACTTTTTCTTGAACTCCTGCCTTATTGGCAAGTAGTTCGATAACCTCTTGTTGAATAAGAGTTGAATCAACATCCATGACAACGAGCTTCTTAGCCCAACGCATCAGACCGCCAGGGGAGACTGCGATATCAACAGAGTGTCCCGTCGTTACTTCGGCAAGGCATGCGCGGATATCTGTTTGATCCGCACCTGAAACGATAAATTCGATAGCGGTGATTGGGTAGCTCGCAGTGCGATGAATTCGTTCAATATTTCCACCGCGAGATGCAATGGCTGATGCGATTGCTGCAATGGCCGTTGGAGCCAAAGGACTGCCGAGTGCAACAACATGCACCAGACCAGTCTTTGCAGCAATAGAAGATTGACCTTGTTCAAGGAATGACGTTGCGATATCAACGCCAAGTTTCTGCCCACAAAGCTGAAGATCTTCCTCAATTGCTTCGGCATGAGCCGGATTGAGCGAGATGAGAACCGTCAAAATCAATCGCTCGCGGATAACTACCTGTTCAATATCTAGAACAGTGATCGCAAACGGAGCTAAGGTCTCAAAGAGGACCTGAGTAATTCCTGGAGTATCGATGCCAGAGACGAGGATTAGGCCTGTAAATTCACTCTTCTCATCGCTCATATGGCGCAGGTTATCGCGAATCACTTACCTAAGGCTGACAATTGCAAGTGATTTCGCACCTCGACGTTATATCTTTTAGCCCTATGAGTAGCCAACGCGTCCTCGAATTGAGGGATGTTTCTGTCCGCCGTGGCGCACGCACAATCCTTGGTCCCATCAACTTTGCGATATCTGAAGGGGAGCGATGGGTTGTTCTTGGCCCCAATGGCGCCGGTAAATCTACAATGCTTCAAATTCTTGCTACCAGAATCTTCCCTACGCAAGGACAGGTAAGAGTCCTAGATAAGGAGATGGGTCGCGTAGATCTCTGGGAACTTCGTAATCGCATCGGTATCTGCGGGACTTTGATATCAGAAGATATTCCATACGACGAGAAAGTTCGCGACGTTGTACTTACCGCCGCATATGCCGTTCTCGGGCGATGGAATGAAGCTTATGACCTTTGGGATGAATCTCGTGCCGTCGCTCTCTTAACAACATTCGGTGTCAGAGATTTGGCAGATCGAGATTATGGAACGCTAAGTGATGGCGAGAAGAAACGAGTTCAAATTTCTCGCGCACTGATGGCAGATCCGGAACTTCTATTACTTGACGAACCAACTGCAGGACTCGATTTAGGTGGTCGAGAAGATTTACTCAAACGCTTCTCTCAATTCGCTTCAGACCCAGCTGCGCCTGCATCCATACTTGTGACGCACCATATCGAAGAGATTCCAAGCGGAACTACCCACGCCCTGATTCTCAAAGACGGGGCAGTTGCTGTCTCTGGTCCAATTCATGAAGTAATCACTTCAGAACATATGTCTGCAGTTTTTGAGCTACCTATGGAAGTTCGCAATGAAGGATCTCGTTTCTTCGCACGTGCACTCTAGCTGGGCAGCGGTCTTCGAACCGATCAATCCACTCATTAAGGATTTAATCCCGAAGATTTCGAGCGAGGATTTAGCACCTTCTTTCGACTTAATATTTCGAGCTTTTCAATCCGACCTCGAAACAATCAGATGTGTGATTGTCGGCCAAGATCCCTATCCAACCCCGGGTAATGCGATGGGGCTTGCATTTTCAACGCCACCATCAGTAAAGAAGATTCCACAAAGTTTGAAGAACATTTTCGCCGAGCTAGAAAACGACCAAGGGATTGCGCCGCCTACCACCGGTGACCTATCTCAATGGAGCTCCGCAGGCGTGCTGCTACTCAATCGTGTCCTAACAACTCGCCAAGGTGAATCTAACGCCCATGCCGATATCGGTTGGCAACGAATAACTGATCACATCGCTGCCGAATTAGGTAAGAGAGATGTTGCTGCAGTTCTCTGGGGGAAGCAAGCTCAAGAACTTTCGAAGTTTTTCAGATATAAAGTTGAGAGTGTCCACCCAAGCCCACTCAGCGCCTATAGAGGATTCTTTGGATCCAAACCGTTTACTCGGGTAAACCAACTCTTGATTTCACAGGGTCGAGAACCCATCGATTGGACGTTATAAAAGAAAAGACCCCCACCTCATAAAGAAGTGGGGGTCTTACTACTTACTATCTAATTAACCAACCCATGCGTTGATAGGTGATGTGAGGAAGTAGATCATGAAGAGACCTGATACCAAGAGAAGCAATGGATGTACATCCTTGCGACGACCTTGGATATAGCGGATCACAACGTGAGTTACGAAACCTGCACCGATACCAACTGAGATGTTATAGGTAAATGGCATCAGGATGATTGTAAGGAATGCTGGAATTGCGATTCCGTAATCTTCCCAATCGATGCCCTTGATCTGTGTCATCATCAAGAAACCGACAATGACAAGAGCCGGAGTAGCTGCTTCGTAA
>CAZAET010000002.1:0-26629 GCA_964484215.1 uncultured Candidatus Planktophila sp.
TGGGTCACCTTGGAATCAATATCAGTGACCATATAGATGGCCAGAAGATTCTCGATAAGGTTATTTCATGAGCGTCTACAGTGATCGCGACAATGAACGCTTTTTAGATGAACCGCAAAAGCGCGCAGGTCGCACAGAATTCATGCGCGATCGTGCACGCGTTATTCACTCAGCATCTCTTCGTCGTTTAGCTGCAAAGACTCAAGTAGCAGTTCCTTGGGAAAATGATTTTCAACGTACACGTTTATCTCACTCACTTGAGTGCGCACAGATTGGTCGCGAGCTCGGTGAATCACTGGGTGCAGATCCTGACTTACTTGAAACAGCATGTCTGTCGCACGATATGGGCCACCCACCATTCGGTCACAACGGTGAAGAAGCTCTGGCTGAAATCGCAGCACCATGCGGTGGTTTTGAAGGTAACGCGCAATCTTTCCGTTTACTTACCCGTATTGAAGCAAAAACAGTTGATGCAGCTGGAAAGAGCATTGGTTTAAACCTCACTCGCGCATCCCTTGATGCGGCAACTAAATACCCATGGGCGCGTGCTGAAAACCCTCGCAAGTTCGGCGTCTATGACGATGACACGGAGATCTTTAACTGGGTTCGTCAAGGTGCACCTGCAGGACGTAAATGTATTGAAGCGCAGATTATGGATTGGTCCGATGATTGCGCTTACTCTGTCCATGACCTCGAGGATGCAATCTTTGCTGGACAAATAAATGTAAAGAATTTTGATAACGACTTCGACATTCTCTATGCAGAGATGGTCAGTGGCTATGGATCAGACGCAAGTAAAGATGAAGCAGCAGCTGCACTGACACGTCTGCAAGCTCTTTCATGTTGGCCAGCATCATTCGATAGAACGCATCGCGCACTTGCTCGCTTGAAAGATACGACTTCACAGCTCATCGGACGTTTTGTTCTGGCAGCAGAACTTGAAACCCGCAAAGTCCATGGTGATGGACCACTTACTCGTTACAGTGCAAACCTAGAGATTCCACGCGAACAACAGATTGAAGTTGATTTCCTCAAATCAGTTGCTGGCCACTATCTAATCAATGCAGCGGCATCGCAAGAGCGATATGCCAAGCAACAAATTGTTATCCACGAACTCGTCGAGATGCTCTTTGAGGCAGCACCTAATGAACTCGACCCCATCTTCGAAGATGATTGGAAGCTGGCCACTACCGATTCCGAACGTCTACGCGTTGTCGTTGACCAGATTGCCAGCCTGACTGACCCTGGTGCGTATGCGCTCCATGCACACCTTTCAAAGCGTCGCTAAGGTAGGAACATGAGCGGTCGTATCAAGGCAGATGACATCGTTTATGTGCGCGAACATGCACATATCGATGAGGTTGTATCTGCAGCAGGTGTGGCTCTTAAGAACGCTGGCGGGGGACAGAAGAAAGGTCTCTGCCCATTCCACGATGAAAAATCACCTTCGTTTCACGTAACACCTTCTAAGAATTACTACCACTGCTTTGGTTGCGGCGTAGGCGGCGATGTCATCGATTTCATGATGAAGACAGATCACCTTTCATTTACTGAAACAATCGAACGTCTTGCATCTCAAATCGGTTACACACTTCGTTATGAAGAGGGTGGCCCGACACAGCCAACGTCACAACGTTCACGTCTTTACGCAGCAAATCTTGCGGCAGCAAAGTTCTTCCAAGAATTACTCAACACATCACCTGATGCAGCACACGGTCGCGATTTACTTACTAAGCGCGGTTTCGATAAAGCAGCCTGTGATTCATTCGGAGTTGGCTATGCACCCAACGGCTGGGATGGACTCACCAAGCATCTTCGTGCAGCTGGGTTTACCATCGAAGAACTTGAGGAAGCTGGCCTTTCCAAGATGGGCGAACGTGGCCCTATCGATAAATTCCGTAATCGTGTGATGTGGCCAATTAAAGATATTTCAGGAGACATCGTTGGATTTGGCGCACGCAAGCTAGCAAGTGATGAAGAAGATCAAGGTCCTAAGTATCTCAACACCTCTGAAACTCCTATCTATAAGAAGTCACAAGTTCTATACGGCCTTGATATGGCCAAGAAAGATATTGCCAAGAATCGTCAGGTTGTAGTCGTTGAGGGATATACCGATGTGATGGCCTGCCACTTAGCGGGAATAACCACAGCAGTTGCAACGTGCGGCACAGCTTTTGGCGATGATCACATCCGCATCATTCGTCGCTTACTTATGGATGCCGATGCGTTCCGTGGCGAAGTTATCTTTACCTTCGATGGAGATGCAGCCGGCCAAAAGGCTGCCATGAAAGCCTTCGGCGATGATCAGAAGTTTGTTACACAAACTTTCGTAGCCGTTGAACCAGATGGCCTTGATCCATGCGACCTTCGTCAACATAAAGGTGATTTAGCTCTGCGCGATCTGATTGCAAAGCGAGTGCCACTCTTTGAATTCGCAATCCGCACCGAGCTCAAGAAGCATAATCTGACTACTGCTGAAGGTCGTGTTAACGCACTCAATACAGCAGCGCCTTTAGTTGCTGCAATTCGCGATAAATCACTTCGCCCTGAATACATTAAATCTCTAGCTGGATGGCTCGGTACAGAAACTGAAGTAGTGACTGCCGCAGTCAATACCGCGTTGAAGAAAGTTACAACCACATCTGCGCCAGTTGAAGCGCCATCTCCTGATACTGCATGGCGTCCTAATCCAACCGAACCAACGTTGATGCTCGAACGTGAAGTATTGAAAGCGAAACTTCAGATGTCTGGTCTTGTCACAGACTGGAAGACAATTGAAGAAGATGCATTTACTCATCCTGCATACCGCGAACTTCGTCGCATCATTGATTCTTTTGGAACCGAACCGGTCCTGCTTGAAAATGTCACAGACGAACGAATGCGCCAACTCTTCACTGAACTTTCGGTAGAGCCAGTGCGCACAGATGGTGCAGTCTCTGAAAAATATGTTTCTAGCATCGTGGCTCGCCTGCGCGAAGTTTTAGTAAGTCGCAAGATTGCAGATCTCAAATCAAGTTTGCAGAGACTTAATCCAGTTGAAAACGAGGAGCAGTACAACGCTGCATTCGGTGATTTAGTAGCCCTGGAAACCCAGAAGCGGGGCCTTCACGAACTCTCCATCGGTTCGCTCTAGTTCGCCCACCTTCGCTCAATTCTTCTCATTTTGGCAGGGGTAAGACCCTGAGGTAGAGTTGCGCCCGTTACATTCCCTGATAGCTCAACGGCAGAGCAGTCGACTGTTAATCGACAGGTTCTTGGTTCGAATCCAAGTCAGGGAGCCATTTATTCCAGTTTGCTTTACCCTTTTTCCATGAACGTTAATCCCAATTTTCAACGTCGCGGTTTCTTGCGCGCCCTTGCTTTTTCCGTAATCGCAACGATTTCAGGTAGCAAACTCACTTCTGCAACTGCTGCGGCAAAGGGAAAAAACATCGTCAGGCTCGCAAAAGTTCCAGTGGGTGGAACATTTAATTTCACGCATTCAGCGCAAGGAATGCCAGCAATTCTCTTCCGCACCAAGACCGGCGTCTTTGCTTATTCAGCAATCTGTACCCATCAAGGTTGCACTGTTGCTTACAACCCATCTTCAAAGCGTCTTCGCTGCCCATGTCACGGCGCTGAATTCGATCCGCTTAAGGGAGCCAAGCCGATCGGTGGAGTCACTGCGGTTCCGCTTGGAAAAGTGAAGGTTGCGGTCAAAGGCGCTTGGATAGTTGAGGCGTAAGAAAACGAAATCTGGAAGTTCCCCACAAGTCCACAAGTAGTTTCAGGAAAATCTCAGGAAAATAAGACAGGATCGTATCCATGAAGAACGCAAAAGTAATTGGCGCATTTGTAGCCGGAGTAGTCATCGCGGGCTCTGTAGCAACTGCTGCAATCACGCCTTCCACTGGAACTCTCAAGGCATGTGCAGATAATCGCACTCAAGCCCTATTCCTCTCCTCAAATGGCACTTGTTCTTCCAGCCGCACACTCGTTGAAATCGGTGGCAATGGAATGAATACCAAGACGATTTCATCACTTGTCACTCCATCAGTAGTCTCAATTTCTGCAACAACTTCTAGTGGCGGTGGAACAGGCTCAGGTTCTATCTACAAGAGCAATTCATCTTCTAGCTACATCATCACCAATAATCACGTAATCGAAGCTGCAGCAACAACTGGCACCATCAAAGTTGAACTCACAAACGGCGAGCAGTACACCGCAAAGATTGTCGGACGCGACCCTGGTTATGACATAGCAGTACTACAGATTCAATTTGGTAATTTGCCAACTATCGCACTTGGCGACTCTTCTAAAGTCAGCGTTGGAGACCCGGTTCTAGCGATTGGTTCACCACTTGGATTAGCAAGCACAGTAACAAGCGGAATTATCTCAGCGCTTAATCGCCCTGTATCTACTGGCACCGCTGATGCGCAGTCATATGTAAATGCAATTCAAACTGATGCTGCAATCAATCCCGGAAACTCAGGGGGAGCGCTCATCGACGCACAAGGTCGCATCATCGGCGTCAACTCTGCAATTGCAACTCTTTCTAGTGGAGGCGCAAGCGGATCTATTGGACTTGGCTTCTCAATTCCAATCAATGAAGCAAAGCGCGTCATTGATGAAATCATTGCGACAGGTAAGTCAACTCGTCCAGTACTCGGTGTTTACTTCGATCCAACGTTCACAGGTGTTGGCGCGAAAATTGCACGATTGAGTACCGGAGAAGGGGCTGAGAAGGCAGGCATTCCTGTTGGTTCAGTCATTCGCAGCATCGATGGTGTCAAAGTTATTGATAACGACACCGCTATCGTGCGCATCAGATCATATGTTCCTGGAACCGTCGTTTCAGTTCTTGTCGATCTTCCAACAGGCGGCACTAAGACTTTCAGGGTCACGCTAGGGTCGGCGCCGTCGCTCTAAGAATTCTGTAAGAAACATACCCGTTACCTCAAATACATAGGTAGCGGGTATCTTTCTGTCATGGCTCTCTTCACACTGCAGGTTTCTCTTCCAGACCGTCCTGGCTCACTCGGAATGCTCGCATCTGCGATCGGTTCAGCGGGTGCTGATATTCGCGGACTCGAAGTCCTTAAGAGCGAAGATGGAACTGGCTACGATCAAATTACAGTTGCTGTTCCAGGAACTGATCCTTCAGATCTCGTGGAAATTCTTAACTCAATTGGTGGAGTCGAAGTACTTTCGATTGAGCCTCTCGCAAACTAACTCTCTATTAATTAAGCAGATTTGCACTAGCTCCAGCACTTGGCAGTGAGGTAAAGAAACGTGGCTTCTTAAAGCCTCGCGTTTCAAATGCGACAGATACCGCATCACGAGTCTTCTGAACATCACTTGCCTTAATGAGCGCAATTGCGCTTCCACCAAAGCCGCCGCCCACCATGCGCGCACCCAAGGCGCCTGCAGCAAGGGAGGCATCAACTGCAACGTCAAGTTCAGGGCAAGAGACTGTGTAGTCATCACGAAGTGAAACGTGGGATGCGTTAATCAGTTTTCCTAAAGTTACAAAATCTGAAGCTCGAAGAGCAGCCACAGCATCAAGTACGCGTGCAATTTCAGTAACGGCATGACGAGCGCGGATGAACTCTGTATCGGTCAACTTGTCGCGGTTGGCTTCGAGTGTTTCAAGAGTTAAGTGGCGCATAGATGGAATATCCAACTTAGCTGCCACGGATTCACAGGAAGCGCGACGTTCTGCATAACCGCCATCTACCAATGCGTGATGTGCCTGTGTATCGATAATGAGAAGTTCGAGCCCAGCATCGGCTACGTTAAATGGAATTGATTCAGTGCTGAGGTCGCGGCAATCGAGAAGAAGCGCAGCTCCTGCTTCGGCCATCAGAGATACCGATTGATCCATGATGCCGCACGGCATTCCGACATAATCGTTTTCTGCCTTTTGTGTTGCTCGAGCTAAATCTTCTTTAGTTTTATCAAGTGAGAAGAGCGCGTTGAGAGCCACAGCGACTGAACATTCGAGGGCTGCAGAAGATGAGAGTCCTGCACCCGATGGGACAGTTCCATCGACCAGAATATCTACACCTGTTGTGATGCCAAGTGTCCAGATAACGCCGAGAACGTATTTCTCCCAATCGCCTTTACTACCGGGCTTCACATCGTTTATATCGATGGTGAAAATCTTCTCTTTACGTTGGTGAGATGCGATGCGGACTAAACCATCTTCGCGAGCAGCAATTGCGGCATATGCGCGATCTGCAATCGCGAAGGGGAGAACGAAACCTTCACTGTAATCAATGTGCTCGCCGATGAGATTGACGCGACCAGGTGCCTCAGCAATGACTTGAGGTTTACGTCCATAAAGCTCTTCAAAGGTACGTGCAATTGATGCCATGGTTTAAAGCTTTACATCTTTTAACTGCTGAGCAGATTGCTCTGGCTTCATATCCATAATGAATGCACCCATCGCTGATTCTGAACCAGCGAGATACTTAAGTTTTCCAGGAGCACGACGCACGCTGGTGATCTGCCAATGTAGGCGAAGAAGATCACGGCCTTCACGCACAGGTGCCTGATGCCATGCAGCGATATACGCCATATCAATTCCAAAGACGCCATCAAGGCGTTGCATGACTTCGATTGCAATCGAAGGGAATGAATCACATGCAGCTGGTGCCAATTCGGTGAGATCTGCAACTGGTTGCAACGGAACAACATGTATTTCAAATGGGTAACGAGATGCGTAAGGTGTATATGCGACCCAGTGTTCATTGCGAGCAATGATGCGAACACCATCTCGAAGCTCGCGGGCCAAGACATCATCGAATAAGACGTGTCCCGTCTTTGCGTGATGGTTACGTGCGACTTCCAGCATCTTGGTCACGCGTGGCGGAAGATATGAGTACGCATAAATTTGACCATGTGGGTGCGCAAGAGTTACGCCGATTTCTTCTCCGCGGTTTTCAAAGGGAGCGATATGAGAAATGAATGGAAGCTTTGAAAGTTCTGCTGTGCGATCGCGCCAAGCTTCAAGGAGTGTGCGAACTCGCTGAGGTGAAAGAGACTTAAATGCACCACCGTGGTCGGCTGTAAAGCAGATAACTTCGCATTTTCCTGCAGCGGCACCTTCATCAGTATCTGACCCAACCATGTCAGGTAGAGCAAAATCGCCATCAGGTGGTCGAAGTGAAGGGGAGCGGTTATCAAAGACAACTACTTCGAAATCATTTTCAGGAATTTCAGTAAGGAGTTCACCTGTTGTTGGGCAGAGCGGACATAGCTCCTTTGGTGGTAAGAAGATGCGACCTTGACGGTGCGCTGCCATCGCAACCCATTCATTGACAAGGGGATCGAGGCGAAGTTCGCCGATCCCTGGCTGCTCTTCTTCAGGGCGTTGATCAGGAACGGTGCGAGTTTGTCCTGCGGTGTCGTAGTAGCGAATGGTGCGACCGTCGTTCATGGTGCGGCTTGTGCGCACTACACCTGCTGAAAGTTCGACTATCTCATCCATGATGAACGTACTCTACCGCGAGTTAGGCCCAGTTGAGGGTGCGTTCAATCGCTTTCTTCCATCCGGCATATCCAACAGCACGTTCTTCGCTATTTGATGTTGGATTCCAGCGACGAGATTGTTTCCACTGTTTCTTTAATTCATCAGTATCTTTCCAGAATCCAACTGCAAGTCCTGCTGCATATGCAGCACCTAGTGCCGTCGTCTCTGTAATCAATGGACGGGTGATATCGATTCCCATGATGTCTGCCTGCATCTGCATACAGAGAGCGTTGGCAGTGATTCCACCATCGACGCGCATTTCCGTCATTGGTGCACCGCTATCGGCAACCATCGCATCCATGACATCGCGAGTTTGATAACAGATTGCTTCAAGTGCTGCACGTGCCAGGTGTGCCTTTGTGGCTGCACGCGTAAGTCCGACGATGACACCACGAGCATCGCTGCGCCAATAGGGAGCAAAGAGTCCCGAGAATGCGGGAACAAAGTAGACGCCGGCTGTATCGGTTACTGATGAAGCAAGTGGTTCAGTCTCTGCAGCATTTGTAATTATTCCTAATTGATCACGAAGCCATTGAATTGCAGAGCCCGTAACCGCAACCGAACCTTCGAGTGCGTACATCGCGGGCTGATCGCCGAATTTGTAGCAGACAGTCGATAGAAGTCCGTTCTTAGATCGAACAATCTCCTTGCCTGTATTAAGAAGGGCGAAGTTCCCAGTTCCATATGTGGTCTTTGATTCGCCACGTTCGAAACAAACTTGGCCAACCATCGCAGCGTGTTGATCACCCAAGATTCCAGCGATAGGAACAGCAGAGCCGAGTGGTCCATGTGGGTCTGTCAGCGCATATTTTTCAGAAGAAGATTTAATCTCTGGAAGTACGGTGCGAGGAATATCGAAGTAACCTAAAAGCTCGTCATCCCATTGCAATGTTTCTAGGTTCATCAACAAAGTGCGGCTGGCGTTTGTGACATCGGTGAAATGAACTCCGCCTTGAGTTCCGCCTGAAAGATTCCAGAGCAACCAGGAATCGATAGTTCCAAAGCGCGCTGAGCCAGATGTAATAGCTGCCTTTACGGCGTCAGAATTTTGAATCAACCAGTTCATCTTGCTGCCCGAGAAGTAAGGGGCGATGGCTAGGCCGGTCTTATATGTAATTGCATCTTTAGCGCTCTGGGCAAATCCTTCGAGGTAATCAGCTGTGCGAGTGTCCTGCCAGACGATTGCGTTATGAAGTGGACGTCCTGTAGTTACATCCCATGCGACAGTAGTCTCGCGCTGATTGGTAATTCCAATTGCAGCTAAATCAGAACCCAAGATATCGGCTTGTTTCAGGGCCCCGGCAATGACCTCTTTGGTGCGATCCCAAATTTCTGCGGCATCATGTTCGACCCAACCTGCTTGAGGAAGTATCTGACGGTGCTCCATTTGATGTTGGCCGACAACTTTTCCATCAGCATCGAAGATCATGAATCGTGTGCTGCTAGTTCCTTGGTCCAAACTTCCGATGTATGCCATATAGTTAAGACTATTCAAACCCTTGAAAGTACTCAAGCACACTAAGGAATTGGTAGCTCTAAACACCGATGTTTACTTCACAGCTCAATGCGCAGCAACGCGAGAAGGCCATCGCCTCGCTGACCTCTGAAGAATTCGACATCCTGATTATTGGTGGCGGAGTCAATGGCGTCGGAGCAGCCCTTGATGCTGTTTCACGTGGATTGAAAGTCGCCCTGGTTGAAGCTCACGATTACGCGGCTGGAACTTCAAGTCGTTCCAGCAAGTTAATTCACGGTGGCCTTCGCTATCTCGAACAGTATGACTTTAAATTGGTGCGCGAAGCTCTTCACGAGCGCGAACTCATGGTTTCAACTCAATGTCCTCATCTTGTAAAGCCGGTCAGTTTTCTCTACCCGCTCACGGAAAAAGTTAAAGAGCGCACTTATGTAGGTGCAGGGCTTGCTCTCTACGATGCACTTCGAGGTTTTAAGCGCGCACTTCCTTCACATAAGCATCTAACAGGAAAGACAATCGCATCTATTTCACCATCGTTGCGCCAAGACATCATTACTGGTGCGATTCGTTACTTCGACGCACAGGTCGACGATGCCCGTCACACCATGATGATCGCTCGTACGGCGGCTCGCCACGGTGCGGTAATGGCAACTGGTATCCGAGTTGAAGATTTGATTCGTAACGGTAAGAAAGTTACTGGCGTCGTTGCTGTAGATACCCACACAAATAAGAAGTTAGAGATCTCTGCTAAGGCAACGATCATGTGTGCTGGCGTCTGGAGCGATGAGCTTCACGAGAAATTTGGCCTTACTGCGGGCTACTCAGTTGCGATGTCTAAAGGTGTGCACATTGTTGTTCCAGGAGATGCCATCCACTCTAAAGATGGAATCATTTTAAAGACTCCGGTATCAGTGCTCTTCCTTATTCCTTGGGGAGATAAGTGGATCGTTGGAACTACGGATACTCCTTACGAAGGAGATCGCGCGAAGCCACTTGCCACACAAGAAGATGTGCAATACATCTTGGATCAAGCCAACCGCGTTCTTGAACCAAAGCTTAAGAGCGAAGATATTCTCGGAGTATTCGCTGGACTTCGTCCATTAGTAGCAAATAAGACAAGCTCTGCAACTACAAAGCTTTCACGCGAGCACACTGTTGATCGTCCTGCACCTGGTTTTGTCAGCATTGCTGGCGGCAAGTACACCACCTATCGCGTCATGGCTAAGGATGCTGTCGATCTTGCAGTCCTCGATCTTCGTCGCTTGGTAAGTGACTCTGTTACCGAAAAGCTTCCGCTCATCGGTGCAGATGGATACTTTGCTTTGAAGCAGCAGGTAGCAAAGATTGCCGAAGAGAACTCAATCTCCGAAGCCACAGTTACACACCTGCTCGATCGCTACGGCTCATTGATTGAAGAAATTCTTGAACTCATCGCAGACGATTCTTCACTTGCCGAAAGACTGATTCCAGATCTTCCTTATATCAAGGCTGAAATTCTCCATGCAGCTACACATGAAGGTGCGCTCTCAGTTGAAGATGTACTTCTCCGCCGCACTCGAATCTCATTTGAAGCTGCAGATAGTGGGGCAGAAGCAGCCAAGGAAGTTGCCAAGATTATTGGCGACGAACTCGGCTGGGGCACAAAAGAGCGCAACGCTTCAGTGAGCGCATTCCTCGATGTGATTGCTCAAGAAGAAGCAGCTCTTGTTGAGCTGGTTAATTCTTAATCTGGTTTCTGCAACTATCGGTTACCGGTTTTGCTGAAGGCTTCTTAGTTGGCGCAGGTGGTGGAGTTGGTCCCTGTTCGATAGTTAGCGTCAAAGGCGTCTTCACTTCAGCATGAGTACCTGATGCATCCTTAAATCCAACGTTTCCAACCCATGTGCCTGCGGGAAGTCCCGCAATGGATAGCTTCCATGAACCACTCGTTTCACGAGCAATAGTCTGCGTAACTTTAGGAATCACAGAGTTTGAAGAGTGGAAGTAATACTTCACAGCACCGGTGACGACCGGAGAATTATCTGGGCGTTTTACCTCAACAGAAATTACTGCGTTCTTATTTGTTGTAGATGCAGAGACGCCAGTAATAGTGATCGTTGAGGTTTCACCTTGCGGCATAAAGTCAGCGGTATCTGGCAACCATGTTCCCGTAAGCAAGCTCTGGAATTTCTCTGGTCCGCCCCCAAATACATTCAGATCTAATCGGCTGCCTGGAACTCCGTACTTAGGCGCGATTCCACATGATGTGTACTGCCACACGGTCCAGTTAGCGGTACAACCAGATGTAGTCCATGAGTGCACATAACAACCAGCAGCTTTCACGTGAGCTCCTAGCTTAAAGTTTGGTAGCGCACCTTCTTTTGCTGGATCAATCGCATATTGTGCGATCCAGAGAGGATAAGAGCTGAGCTCCTTATCTCTGATGAGTGAATTTTCAAGGAAGTGCGGAGATGAGTAAATAAGAGGAGTTCGACCTGTCTTTTCCTTAATTGACTTTAAGAAAGTTTTCGACCATAAAGTCGCAGCGCTGCGGGTCGCCCTCTTCTTGCAAACCTTTGTGCTGCTGAGGCGTACGCAGTTATTTTCTATATCCAGCGCTACCGGTAGATCCATCTCGTTATATCCACCCAATGAAGCGATACGCCAAATGACTTTCTGTGCCTGCACTTGAGCATCTTTGATAAGAGCTGAAGGAGCTGTTACATCAGGAAGAATTGCGTAGTGGTAGAAGCCGGTATAGATACCAGCTGCTTGGGCTCCAGTGCGATCCATCTTCACATACTTGGCTGCCAGTTGGTCGGCATCATCTCGAGAATCTGATGCTTTGATCATGACGAATGCGACACCCGCATCATGCATCTTCACGAAATTGATTGGCTTTCCATTGGGGTGTTGCCACCTGCTGATGTCGGCACCATGAATGCGACCACCAGGTCCATTTAGATTGAGATCCTTTGCAGAAGCTGGAGTTGTGCCATTAAGTGAGAAAGTGGCTATGACGCAGGCAGAAAACAGAGCGAGAAGCTTCTTCACTTTTCTACAACCACCGCTGTGATACCAAAAACGTCGAAGATGGCACTTTGTAGTAATGAACGATGACGTAGGCGCGCTTCCTGATAATCGTGGCCAGTTGCTAGCTTGTTGCTATCGCGAAAATCTAAGGTGAGTCTGCCATTTTCAAAGGATTCTAAACGCGCATCGAAGTACGCGATCCATACAACTCGATCACGGCTTTCAACAAGGTCGAGAACTTCATTCCATCGCTGGCGTAAATCAGTGAGAGTGAGTTCTGCGGACATGCGGCGACTTTACCGCACGAGAGTTAATGTCTAGGGGCGCCGAGCCATTTGAAGTACTCGCCGGCGAGAATCACTCTCAGATTTCGACTTCGGTCAGGTGAGATAGAAAGGTGTTGTGCGATGCGCGCCACAATCTGTTCGACTGACTTTTCAGATACATAACGAATTCGTGCAATTTCAGAGTTACTTAAACCCTGTGCAACCAATCTGAGGGTTTCGATTTGGATATCTGTTAAATCGCTAAGGATGCTTATGAACGAGTTCTCATGAACTGCAGTGTGGGCGCTAATCCATTTCATTACAGAGCCATCTTGCGCTGATTCGATGCTCTCTGAGAGCGCGTAAGTGATAATTGATAAATCAGAAACAGATTTCTTGAGAATTATTTTGCTGCCGAGAGGGATGTTCTTCTCAAGGAGCCCAAAGAGGCGAAGGTCGGGACACGATGTAGTGATGACAATGCCTAAATTCGGCTCGACTTTACGAAATTTTTGAAGCAAGGCGACTGCTGCTTCACCTGAGAATTGCAAATCAATCATCACAATCTCTGGCTGCAATGAGTTAAAGAGATTTTCAGCGACGAAGACATTGGCTGCCTCGCCAATTACATTGATGCTATGTAAGCGAAGAGATGCAGACATAGTCGCTAGTTCGAACGCATCATCATTTACGAGTAAGACGCGAGCAGGATTTGCCAGGGTTTTAACCATGAATAAGGGTAGATCGCACCTATCTATAATGTGGAGAAGGGATATCCCTAGATAATTACTTTAAGATTTTACGGATAGCATTTTGAATTTCATCAACAATCATTGATGCTGAAATCGGTGCGCCTTGCGATGCAAGAAGTGCTGCTTGGATGTGAATATAGGCACCAGTTGCTGCAACTTCGGCTAAACGCTCCGCAGAGTTGAGAATTTCAATGTAATTAGTTGCAACGAGCGCCCCAATTATTCCGGCAAGCACATCTCCTGAACCGGCAGTAGCAAGCCAAGGAGTAGCTTTAGGAAGAGCAATGGCGCGATCGTTATATGCCACAACTGTCTTCGAACCTTTGAGCAATACGGTGACATCCAGAAGCTGCGAAGTCTTCTTCGCCCAAGTCAGGGGATCGGCTTCAATTGCTTCAGAACTCACTGTTATTGAATGCGATGCAAGCAATCGCGAAAGTTCGCCTGAGTGTGGCGTAATAAGGGTTGGCTGACTTAACTTCCCTGCAAATGAAAGGGCGCCTGCATCGAGAATTGTTGGAACAGTTTGAGCCTTCATAAGCGTGAACCAGCGATGACGAAGCCAGGTCGTGAAGTCGCTGTACTTCTTATGATGAACACCGGAGCCTGCAAGCCATGCTGTTACTGGCCCTGGTTGCACAACTGTTTCAGGCGCATCATGCAGGACAAGGTGGGCTAGCCCTGATGAACTGTGGAAGCGAACCATGCCAATACCTGTGGCAAGTGCGGCAGACGTACTGAGTACGGCAGCTCCTGGATATTGAGCAGATCCAGTTATTGCTCCTAATACTCCACGAGAGTATTTATGATCAATATCGCTCGGAGTAATGATGCAGCGAGCTGCATCTCGTGCAGTGAAAGTGCGAACGCTTTTCTCGGCCATGGATTGATTCTACGCCTCGAACTTGTAGCCCAATCCACGAATAGTTTGAATCAAGAGAGGGTTTGCGGGGTCAACCTCGATCTTTGAGCGCAAACGTTTAATGTGAACATCGAGAGTCTTTGTATCACCGTAGTAATCGCCGCCCCACACGCGATCAATGAGTTGAGCGCGTGTCATAACTCGACCTGCATTGCGCATCAAAAATTCAAGTAATTCAAATTCTTTGAGGGGAAGTGGGACAAGTGCACCATTTACAGTGACTTGATGGCGCTCGATATCCATGCGGATATTTGCCACCGAATGAATGCCGGCTTCAGAGTTGCCGTCATCAGATACTCCGCGGCGAAGCACGGCTTTAATGCGGGCTACCAATTCTCGAGAAGAGTAAGGCTTAGTTACATAGTCATCGGCTCCAAGTTCGAGTCCAACGACCTTATCGATCTCTGAATCCTTCGCTGTCAACATGATGATGGGAACTGCAGAAGTTGTTCGTATCGAACGACAGACTTCGATTCCGGATACTTCAGGGATCATGAGATCGAGGAGGATGAGATCAAATGTCTGGCTCTTGAAAAGTTCGAGAGCTGTACGTCCGTTTTCGGCAATAGAAACGTCGAAACCTTCTTTGCCTAAGAGAAATGAGAGAGCCTCGGAGAAAGAAGCTTCATCTTCAACAATCAGAATTTTTGTCACAGCGTAGCCCCGTTATCTTGGTTATAAATTGGCAGTCTGAGTGCAAAAGTTGATCCAATATTTGGCGAGCTCCAGACCTTAACTTCACCACCATGTTTTGAAGTAACGTGCTTCACGATAGAGAGCCCTAGGCCAGTACCACCCGTCTCGCGAGAACGGGCTGGATCGACGCGATAGAAACGTTCAAAGATTCGCTCAAGTTCGTCCTCTGAAATACCAATTCCTTGATCAGCAACAGAGATTTCAACGATGTCATCTTGAACCTGAGTTGTCACCGAGACCTTTGTATCTTCAGGAGAGTAATTAATCGCGTTCTCAATCAGATTGTGAATTGCCATAATCAATTGCTCGCGATCTCCAAGCACGACTGCGTCAGGGCCTTCTGTAATGGAGACCCAAATATTTCGAGCTTCAGATGTGGTGGCGCATTGATCTACAGCTGTGCGAACTAACTCGTTGATAGTGAGTTCTTGGGCCACTTGAAGAGGATCAGAATCCTGCAGACGAGATAGATTGATAATTTCTTGCACTAATTCTGTAAGTCGCTTGGCTTCATGCTGCATCCGTGTTGCAAATTTTGTCACAGATTCAGGATCACTCTTTGCCGAAAGTACGGCTTCACTCAGCAAAGAAAGTGCACCAATGGGAGTTTTAAGTTCATGTGAAATATTTGCTACGAAATCTCGTCGGACTTCATGGACGCGTTCAGCTTCGCTCTCATCTGAAATCAGGACAAGGATGAGATCTTCTTCCGATAGAGATATGACTTTTACAGTTAGGTCTCGCAAACCTTCACCGATTGGGCCACGAGGAATCTCAATCTTGCCTGTCTGTGACTGGCCAGTGCGACGAACAACGCGAATCAGCGCGATGAGTTCAGGGCTTTGAAGACGACCATCCTTCACTATGCCCATCTTTTCAATTCCATCTGTTGCGTGGATTGAGATTTCACCTGGTGCGAGAATCAGCGCATCTTGATCAAGTTGGGAGAGAGTTTCGAGCAATACGGGAGGCAAGTGCCTTCCGGGCGTTGAATCTGAGCGTCGAAGTCTCATGCGGAAAGAGTAGTGCTACTTGAGGGTTGTTAACCTTCCGTTCACTTGCCAGCAGGACTCCATTCACGATGCGGACCTACCTTCCCTCTCATGGCCCTTATACGTTCTGTATTCCAAGATGAGTTAGATGGCGTCTCGCAGTCACTTGTTGATCTCACCGAGATGGTCGCTGAATCAATCACCAAAGCAACTACTGCAATTCTCACAGTTGACCTCAAGTTAGCTGAAGAAGTTATTGCAACAGACGATCACATCGACACTTTCCAGCACGAGCTTGATGCCCGCATCATCGACATCATTGCACGTCAGCAACCGGTGGCATCTGATCTTCGCGCACTTGTTACAGCACTTCGCATGAGCGCAGATCTTGAGCGCATGGGCGACATGTCGCATCACGTTGCAAAGATTGCTCGACTTCGCCATCCAGCTGCAGCAGTTCCAGCAGAACTCACACAGATTTTCCAAGAAATGGGAGCTGCGGCTCAGAAGATTTCACGAAAGACAGGTGAAGTCATTGCAACTCGCGATACTAATATGGCGCTCGAAGTCGAACGCGACGATGACGAAATGGATAAGTTGCACCGCAAATTAATTAGCACACTCGTCGACAGCTCATGGAGCCACGGAGTTGAAGCAGCTATCGATCTCACACTCCTTGGTCGCTACTACGAGCGTTACGCCGATCACGCAGTTTCAGTTTCACGTCGCGTTTACTTCCTTGTAACTGGAAAGTTTGCATAGGCATATGTCACAAACGGCGGGACTAATTCCTGCTCCTAGAGAACTTACAACTGAACCTCGCAAGTCAGATAAAGTTTTTCGAGGCGTTGTAACTGCAGGTGGGCTCTCTTCACTAGTAATCCTTGGGCTTATTGCCATCTTCCTTGGCTACCGTGGATTTGAAGTTCTCCGTGAAGAAGGTCTTGGTTTCATTACCAACTCTGATTGGAGTATCACAACGGATGAGGCCGGTAACGTCACTGATAGCAACTTTGGCCTTGCCGCGATGCTTGTCGGAACGATTCTCTGTTCTCTCGTCGCAGTAGTAATTGCCGTTCCAATCTCAGTTCTGACAGCAATATTTCTCAATTTCTATTGCCCGCAGTGGATGAAGAAGTTCCTTGTTGCAATTATCGACATGATGGCTGCCTTCCCATCGATTCTCTTTGGTATTTGGGGATTCCTCGTCTTGATGCCAAGCGTCGAGTACTGGGCGAAATTAATTCACAAGTACTTAGGCTTTATCCCACTCTTTGAATTAAAGCCATACATTGTTACTCGCTCTCCATTTGTTGCCGGAGTAGTTCTAGCGATCATGATTATTCCAATCATTACTTCGGTTTCGCGAGAAATATTTGCGCAAGCCCCGCTTGATCGCATTCAAGCCGCTTATGCACTTGGTGCAACACGTTGGGCGATGATTAAAGCTGTCGTCATTCCTTACGGACGCAGCGGTGTTATCGGTGGAGCAATGCTCGGCCTTGGCCGCGCCATGGGTGAAACGGTTGCAGTATTTACCGTTCTTAACATCGTCTTCCAGGTGAACTGGCATGTGCTTCTTGGTGCAGGTGGAAACGTTGCATCACTCATTATCTTGAAATTTGGTGATGCCAGCCCATATGAGATCAAAGCCCTCATGGCTGCAGGTCTGATCTTGTTCCTACTTACATTGGTCGTTAATGCTGCTGCGAACTTCATCGTGAAGAACACAGGAAAGTCGGGACGATGAGCCAAATTCCTCAGCCTGGAAAGCCATGGGCGCTTACCCCGCAAGCAAGAATTAAAGAAGCAGTTCTATTCCTCGGAACTCTGCTTCTCACTGTGGCTCTTGTGCAATTCACTCCACTTAAGGGCAAGCTGGCATATTTCTTCACATTCTTCATTCTCTATGCAGCAGTTACCGCGGTAGCTCAATATCTCGCGCGCGGTAAAGCTGCTGCAAAGGATGCGATTATCAAGACGGTTGTTGTCTTAGGCGCAGTGGTCACAGTTCTTCCCATCGCATCAATTATTGTCACAGTAGTCAGTAAGGGCGCTGCCGGAATTCACTTTGGTTTATTCACTACCGACATGTCAATGGCAACACCGACAGATCCGCTTTCCAACGGTGGCTTGTTGCATGCAATAACCGGCACCCTGACGTTGGTCTCAATCTCCCTCGTGCTCAGCGTTCCCATCGGAATTCTGACTGCTCTGTATCTCACTGAGATTAAGGGCAGATTTATGGGGCCAATCCGATTCCTAGTCCAGGCGATGAGTGGTGTGCCATCAATTGTCGCTGGCCTCTTTATTCTCTCAGCAGTCCTTTATCCGATTACTAAGTCTTACTCCGGCTTTATGGGAGCACTTGCGCTCACAATCTTGATGATTCCAACAATCACACGAACCTCAGAAGAAGTTCTCCTGCTAATCCCTAATGATCTTCGTGAAGCAGGAGTTGCACTGGGCGGTACTCAGTGGCGCACTGTTGCGATGATTGTCCTACCTGCTGCACGAAGCGGTTTGGTGACTGCCATGATTCTTGGAGTTGCCCGCATCGCTGGCGAAACCGCACCAATTCTTCTGCTTACTGGTGGTGGCGACAAGGTGAATCCAAATCCATTTAGCGGATCCCTTGGCTCACTTCCGTACTACATCTGGAAATCATTTAACGCTGGTTCACCTGAAGCAATTACTCGAGCATGGGCAGGGCTTCTTGTACTACTACTAGTTGTTCTTATCTTGTTCACACTTGCACGACTTCTCACCACACGAAAGATGAAAGCGAGATAACCATGGATACAACGGTTAAACCAAGCTCACTTGCAGATGTTGCAAGTGCCGGAGCAGGTCGCGTACCTGCAGCAACAGCGCTAGGCACTGGTCTTGAGGCCCGCGGTATTCATGCATGGTTCGGAAAGAACCATGTTCTCTCCGATATCAACCTCGACTTTGCAGCTGGTTCTGTCACTGCGTTAATTGGCCCATCAGGTTGTGGCAAGTCAACATTTATCCGCACCATCAACCGCATGCACGAATTTATTCCAGGCGCTGCAATGGCTGGTGAAGTTCTATTGGATGGAAAAGATATTTATGCGCCAGGTGTAGATGTCACAAAGATTCGCCTACGCATCGGCATGGTCTTCCAGAAGCCAAACCCATTCCCATCAATGACTATTGGCGAGAACGTTCTCTCAGGTCTCAAACTTGCTCAACTTAAAGTTGAAAACCAAGACGATCTTCTCGAAGAGTGCCTTGAGCGCGCAGGTCTGTGGAATGAAGTAAAGGATCGCCTTGATGCATATGGCGGTTCACTTTCAGGCGGACAGCAACAGCGTCTCTGTATTGCGCGTTCTCTTGCAGTGCGCCCTGAAGTTCTCCTGATGGATGAACCATGTTCTGCACTCGATCCAGGATCAACGCTTCGTATTGAAGACACAATCCGCGAGCTATCGGATTCGATGACTATCGTCATCGTTACCCACAATATGCAGCAAGCCGCGCGCGTATCGGATTACACCGCTTTCTTTCTCTCTGAAGGCGGCCCAGGACAGATGATTGAAGTTGCACCCACAAGTGAAATCTTCTCTCGACCTAAGGACCAGCGCACTGAGAATTATGTAACAGGTCGTTTCGGCTAAGCCGTTTACCAACTGTTCACATACTTGTTGCTCTGACTTTGCCTATAAAACCTAATTCGTTAACTGCAACACCATACTTTTCAACCGCACTACACAATTACTCATAAGGGGAAATAATGAAATCATCAAGAATCGCGAAGTTGGCATCAGCTGCACTCGCATTCGGATTAGTCCTAACTGCTTCACCTGCTCATGCAGCAGACCTTCAGGGTTCAGGCGCATCTTTCCCAGCGCTCCTCATCGAGGCATGCAAAGCCGGATTCGCTAAGGACACAACACATTCATTTACATACGCTTCATCTTCTTCAGGTACAGGTCAATCAAACTCAGATAAGTCAATTGGTGACTTCTGGATGTCAGACGGCGCATACACAGCTTCAACAAAGCGCGCATCACTAATCCACGTACCACTCGTAGCGGCACCAATCGCAATTCTTCATAACTTGCCAGGATCAAAGCCACTTAGCCTTTCAGCTAAGACAGTTGCTGGAATCTTCGGTGGAACAATCACAAAGTGGAATGACCCAGCAATCGTTGCTGATAACAACCGTTCATACGAGCGTGTCACTTACAAGCTTGATCGAAACGGAAACCCAGTTAAGGATGCAAAGGGAAATCCAGTAGTCCTTAAGACTCGTTCATTGAACTCGATCTACACGCTTCCTAACCAGACAATCAAGGTTATCTACCGTTCAGATTCTTCAGGTACAACAGAGAACTTCACTAGCTACCTATCAAAGTCAGCTCCATCAGTATGGACAAAGGCAAAGAACAAGGTATTTAAGGATTCATTCCCTGGAAATATCAACGATATGTCTAACCTTGGTCGCGTCGTAGGAGCAGCATCATCAACTGGTGTCGCACAGCTTTCAGGTAAGACTCCTTACTCAATTACTTATGCAGAAGTTAACTATGCAACTGCAAATAAGCTCAAGATTGCTAACCTCATCAACCCGGCTGGCGCATCTGTTGCCCCAGATTCAATCGGTGTAGGTGCATTCCTTGCATCAGCAGATCAGGATGCAAATGGCTACCTTACTTACGATTACGCAACAAAGGAGAAGGGCGCATATCCGCTTGGGATTGTCTCCTACCTTCTTGCAGATACTAAGTATCCAAAGGCAGGACAGGCAGAAGCTGTTAAGGCATTTGCAAATTACATCCTGAGCACCAAGTGTTCTAAGGATGCTGGAACTGCACTCGGCTTCTCAGTAATTGATGGAGAGCTTCTCAAGAAGTCTCTCTCACAGGTAGCAAAGATCGGTTAATCCGTAACGAATAAGTAACGAAACGGCGGTCAGAGAAATCTGACCGCCGTTTTACCTTTTATTACCTTCTCTAACTCTGTAGAGTCCTAGTCATGACTTACACACCTACACCTGCAGATAAATTCACATTCGGTCTCTGGACAGTCGGCTGGCAAGCGCGCGATCCTTTCGGAGATCCAACTCGTGAAGCTCTCGATCCAGTGCGCACAGTCAATGAACTCGCAGCCCGCGGTGCTTATGGTGTGACTTTCCATGATGATGATCTCTTCCCATTTGGTTCAGATGACTCAACTCGCCAGGGACATATCGATCGCTTCAAGAAAGCTCTTGCTGAAACCGGAATGAAAGTTCCGATGGCAACGACAAACCTCTTTAGCCATCCAGTCTTTAAAGATGGCGCACTCACAAGCAATGACCGCGACATTCGTCGCTTTGCTATTCGCAAAGCTATGCGCAATATTGATTTGGCAGTTGATTTAGGGGCAAAGATTTATGTCTGCTGGGGAGGACGCGAAGGCGCTGAATCTGAAAGCTCAAAGGATGCCTATGTTGCTCTCGAGCGTTATGCAGAAGGCTTTAACATCCTTGGTCAGTATGTCATCGATAAGGGTTATGACATTAAGTTTGCCATCGAACCAAAGCCAAATGAGCCACGTGGAGATATCTTCCTTCCAACTATTGGCCATGCACTTGGATTTATCGAGATGCTCGATCACCCAGAAATGGTTGGTCTTAACCCAGAAGTCGGCCACGAACAGATGGCAAACCTCAACTTTGTTCATGGCATCGCACAAGCGCTATGGCAGAAGAAGTTATTCCACATTGATCTCAATGGTCAGCGCGGTCCTAAGTATGACCAGGACTTCGTCTTTGGCCATGGCGATGTAAAGAGCGCCTTCTTCCTCGTCGATCTTCTTGAGCGTTATGGATATTCAGGTCCTAAGCACTTCGATTACAAGCCTGTGCGCACTGATGGTGATTCAGGGGTTTGGGCATCTGCAACATCGAATATGCGTATGTACTTAGTACTTAAAGAGCGCGCAGCAGCATTCCGCAAGGACCCACGTGTTATTGCAGCGATGAAGGAATCTAATATTCCGGGACTTTCCGAACCAACTCTAGCTCCAGGTGAAACTTGGAAGGATCTTGCAAAGGATTCATTTGATGCAGACGCAGCCGGTAAGCGCGGTTATGGATATGAAATCCTCGACCAACTTGCAATGGAACATTTGATGGGCGTAACTGCTTAAAAACCACAAGTGAGGCGGGTCGGGCTCGAACCGACGACGACCGAATTATGAGTTCGGCGACGACGACTGGGAGTAACCCTGACTATGTAAGTTTACGCAGAAACATCCAAATAACTTAGATAGTGAGGATGACTTATTGAGGGATAAAGAGGACTGTCCAGTGCATAAATTGTGCACTGGACTGCCTCATTGGTGGGCCGTGTCGGACTTGAACCGACGACCGATGGATTATGAGTCCATTGCTCTAACCGACTAAGCTAACGGCCCGAACTGTCCTAGTTTAGTGGATAAACCATTTGGGCCTTTGTCACAGCTAGATTCGTCTGTGCATAACATCAGGACCATTCTCAATAGTTGTACTAGAGATAGTCCATGAACTGTGACTTGTGCTTCAGGGAACCACCACTATGTTCCCGTTTCTTGGTTGACCGCTGGTATTGGCTATGCACTGACTGCGCTTCTTTCACGCCCACACTCAAAGACCTCGTAGATGAATTTGACGAAATGAGGATTAGACAAAGCGTGAGGAGAACGCTTGCTTCGAATGAGACTGATTGCATCCTCTGCCGAATAACCTTCTTTGAGGAGCACGAGGGCAGCGATTAGCCCACTTCTGTTCCAGCCAGCCTGACACTTGGCAGCCACTCTCTTGCCGAGTTTCCATTCCGAATGTAACCAATCTGCTAGTTGCCTAATTTCAGGTTTGGATTCTTCATTTAGCTCTGCATCTGCAATCCCATACCGTTGCTCTCTAACGTAATAGCCGATGGGGTTTGCGTGACCGTACATACACACAACAGAGTCAAATGCAGCGGGTTGAGTGAGTGCATAGGTTGATTTACCTCTTTGAACTACGTCCTCGTCAAGGGTTCCCGAAATGAAAAGGTTAGGGAGAATTTCACTGTACAAATTTTCATTATCTACCTGCATTTTTTATACCTCCATAAGTATTCGGTGACTTCGATTGATTGAAGTCAGGTTCATGATTTTTTGCCTCGAATCGGCAGTAGCTCGAGTATCAATACGCTCATTGCCCCCTGCCATCAAAAGGGACCAAGTGTCTTCTGATAAGGCGTGTAGGTCTCCGATGCCTGACATTGCGATGAATCCATCAATCTGCGATTTGTTGAGTGGTCTGAACCCAAATTGGTCCAAATCAAACGCAAGAGAATTCAAGGTTTCCTTGAGTACATGTTTGGAAGATTCTTCGTTGGAAAAGAACTCCATAATCAGCGGTTCGCCCTGAAATGCAATCAGAGCTCCGTTCTGACCGTCAAAGGTCTTCAATTCCGAGGCGATTTCAAATTGAAGATTGGAGACATTCAAATCAGAGGTCGCGTCCTCTCGCATAATTTGTTCAAGGGAGTTCGTTTGCCTAACCCCAGAACGGTTCTCTTGCCTCGCGACTTGACTCCAAACGCGAGATTGCCGAGAGTGTGGATTGATTCGCCAAGAACCACTCTCGGCTTCGTAGTCGTAGCCTGCCGCCAACACCGTCAACGGCGCTCGTCCAGCATCAGTTCTATTGACACCCATAGACCACCTGCCTTGTTCAACACAAGAAACGTCAGCCAGAATCGAATGCCCAGCAGGAACCAACTCGGCAGAATTGAAAGAACGCACTTGGAGAAGTTCTGCACCCACTATCCATCCACTCGGAATTAGGAAGTCCTTGTCGCTTAGATTTTCAACGGCTATGCACGAGACTCTCGGGCCATCTCCATCGTCGTACTCTTCAAATTTGAGTTCATTCGTAAAAGGCGGAGTTCTATAGATTGCGTCTGATAAACCTGACCACATCAATGGCCACACCTCTAATGGGCCAATTCGCTGAGGTTTGCCTGTCTTTATGTCCTTTGTCATGAATCCTCCTAATGTTGACAGATTACAACACTAAGTTGACACATGTCAACATTTAGGACCATGGCGAAGGACTATGACTCAAAGTATTCTTGGGGTATGGGTAAAAAAGTAGACGTCGATGACCTTATCGACGCCCGTGAAGTAGCCGAAATGCTTGGACTCTCGTCACCTCGCGCTGTTGCGGTTTACTCCAGTCGCGGCCTTCCAGAGCCGATTATTGACCGTGGGCCTAACACTGCGAAGCTTTGGTTGCGTCAAGACATCGAACGTTGGCTGCGAGAACGTGCAAGTTCCCGCTCTTCTCGAAGCTAGGGCGTGTCTCTTATATCCGTAGCCAGACCAGAATCGCTGCCAACACCACTCCCGCACGATACGTGACCGCAAGCTTGTCATAACGAGTCGCAAGCCCCCGCCACTGCTTCATCAATCCAAACGCCCGCTCGACCACGTTGCGATCTTTATACTTCTCAGCATCGAACCCCGGCGGGCGCCCACCCGCGCGACCCCTACGCTTCCTGGCAGCGATCTCGTTAGATTTCTCCGGAATCACAGCAGTGATGCCCCGCTTACGCAGGTACGTGCGGTTCACTCGTGACGTGTAACCACGATCAGCAAGCAGCGACTCGGGGCGCGTCCGCGCGTTCCCCGACCCGGTTCTTGGCACTCGAATATCGCCGATTACTTCCTGGAGCATCGCGCCGTCGTGACGTTGCCCACCCGTGACCACAATCGATAATGGGCGGCCATGCCCATCGACCGCGAAATGCACCTTCGTGCTCAACCCTCCGCGCGATCTCCCTATCCCATGACCTTCCGGTTCAACCTCGCATAACGGCAGATTCTTGTAATTCGATAGAGCCCCCTGTGTCCTGGTCCGGACGCGGAAGGTTCGTGCCGTGCTGGTGAGCACGGCTGATCGTCGCGTCAATCGACACGTTCCAGTCAATATCACCTACGGCATCGGCCTCGGCGAGGATGTGCGCGAATACGCGGTCCCAGGTGCCGTCGGTTGCGTAGCGGCGATGCCGCTTCCAGACGGTCTGCCAAGGGCCATACCGGTCAGGGAGATCACGCCACGGGATTCCGGTCCGGTAACGGTAGATGATGCCTTCTACGACGCGGCGGTTGTCACTGAAGGGACGGCCTTTACGGCCTTCGTTCGATGGCAGGAGTGGTTCGACTCGTTCCCATTGCGCATTCGTGAACTGCGTAAATCTAGACCTTTGTGCCACGACTCAATCATGGCGCGTGCACACAGGTCTAGATTTAGGAGACACGCCCTAGCTGAGCGAGAGGTCAACCCCAGACGCAGTTTGCCCGGCTGAGTCACCCCTCAGCCACATCCAATGGATGCTTCTCCTCCGAGACGCATGCGCCCGGCCAGCAATGCGATCAACGCGAGAGCTGGCGGAATGACTCCCGCAATCACAAAGATGATGGGGATGGGAACCAGTAGTGAGAGCGGCCCCGCGATGGCGATTGAGACCGGCATGAACGCGATCGAAACGAAGAAGTCGAGGCTGGCGACTCGGCCGATCATGTCGAGCGGCACCAACCGTTGCAGCAATGTTCCCCACACGACAACGCCAGCCCCGGTGAGTGCACCGACGACAAAGAGCGCGGAGAGCATGAGGATCAAATTGTCGGCAACGCCAATGACCACAAGAGGTAGTGTTCCTCCACCCCAGCACAGGATCATAAACGTCAAGTACCGACGTGGAAGCTTCAACGACGACACGATCAGCGAACCGACAGCCCCACCTATCCCATATGCGGCCAGAAGAAACCCGAAAGTAGCTTCAGCATCCTCGAATCGGTCGCGGGTGAGGAACGGGAGGAGAACTTCGATCGGGCCTTGGACAATGAGCGCAAGCGACGACCCGAAGATCAGCGTCCAAAGCAACCAGCGTGTACGAGCCACGTAGGCAACCCCCGCACGAAGGTCACCCCAGACGCTCGGGCGATCCTCGGGAGAAGTGGGCTCAGTGTGTTCGTCACGGCGGCTAAGAAACAAGGTGATGACGAAAGCAATCGCGTACGAAGCCGCGACGATGACCGCTCCGATAGCGGGGAAGAACATACCGACGATGACTCCACCGAGGGCCGGGCCCAGCCCTTGCCCCATCGATGGACGGAGCGCCCCTTCGAGCCCATTCGCGGCCAGGAGCTGCTCCGGCGGAAGGACCACAGGTAGGTAAGCACTGTACGCAGGGTAGAAAAAGGCGCTCCCGGCACCCATCGCGAACGAGGCTGCGGCGACGTGCCAAAGTTCGATATTACCGGTGAGCGACAGGACCGCCACGGCGGTCATGATCGCGGCCGTTGAGCCCTGCACTGTGATGAGAATCCGCCGTTTGGAGAACCGGTCGGCGACAACCCCACCGAGAACGGAGAAGGAGAACAGGCCAAGACTCATTCCGGTTGCGACCGCCGACAAGGCAAGTGGGCTGTCATCGAGTGCGAGTACTTGGAAGACCATGACGATCGTCCACATACCGGTCCCGAATACCTCGATGCCGACGGCGGCAAACAGGAGACGGTAATCACCTGATGCCAATGGGCGGAGTGCGCGGAGCTTGATGGTGTTGCTCATACCAGCGCCTCGCCTTCAGCCATCGCCATCAGATGGTCATGAGGCCATTGGGCGACATCGCGCAGGAGTTCGACCGTTTCTTCAAGGCCAACGGCGGCGTGCTGTCGGCCGCGGACCTGGCCGCCTATTCGCCGCAGTGGACCGAGCCCCTGCACACCGTGTATCGCGGCCACGACGTCTACAGCAACCCGGCCACGTCGCGCGGCGGCTTCGAAGTGCTGATGGGCGCCAACCTGATCGAAGGCGTGGATCTCAAGGCCGCGGGTCCTGGGTCGGCGGCCGCGCTGCACGCCGTGATCGAGTCGATCAAGATCTCGAAGGCCGACATCTACAAGTACGTGGCCGACCCGCAGGGCGACGGTCCCTGCTCCACCTTCATCGTGGAAA
>CAZAET010000003.1:0-25076 GCA_964484215.1 uncultured Candidatus Planktophila sp.
AATCCCTTGCGAGAACTAGCACCTCAAGCTAGCGCGTCTGCCAATTCCGCCACCCGGACGAGTAACCCGCTCGCTCAAGATGTGAGTCTAAGCGTTCGGGCCGAAATAACTGGGTAACTATATCTAGCCACGCCTCCTCGCGCAAAAGTGAGCCAAGCCATCCAACCGAGCGAGTGCGAAACGAGGCAGAATAGGTATATGACTCTCGAAGAAGAAGTTGTAAAGATTTGCCAGGATCTCATCCGCATACCTTCAGTTAATTATGGAGAAGGAAGAGGCGACGAGAAGGCTGTTGCCGAGTACGTGGTTGCATCTCTTGCAGAGGTCGGAATCAAGTCAACCATCTACGAATCAGCGCCTAATCGTTGCAACGTTATTGCACATATTGAAGGCGCGGATACTTCTCGTCCAGGATTGGTAGTCCATGGTCATATCGATGTAGTTCCTGCCAATGCAGCTGATTGGTCTGTAGATCCATTTGCTGCCGAAATTCGCGATGGAATGATCTGGGGACGAGGCGCAGTTGACATGAAGAATGTCGATGCAATGATTCTTGCGATTGTTCGCAAGTGGGCGCGAACTGGCTACAAACCACCACGCAATATCGTTCTTGCATTCTTTGCTGATGAAGAAGCGGGAATGACATTCGGTTCACGGTGGATGGCTGCTGAACATCCTGAAGTTTTCGCTGGTTGCACCGAAGCAATTTCGGAGGTCGGCGGCTTCTCTGTAACCGTGGGAGATGGAAAACGACTTTACTTCGTTGAAGCTGCGCAAAAAGGTATTCACTGGATGAAGCTCACCGCCGCCGGCAGAGCTGGACACGGTTCGATGATGAACGATGAGAATGCGCTGACAGCGCTTTCCGAGGCTGTGGCCAAAATTGGTAAATTCAACTGGCCACAACGTTATACAGATACCGTCAAAATTCTCTTCAAGAAGATTGCGCAAGCAACGGGCAAGCCTTATGACGAGAAGGATCTACGTCCGCTTCTCAAAGAAATTGGGCCCACAGCACGCATGATTGGCGCAACACTCCAAAATACCGCTAACCCAACGATGCTTGAGGCTGGTTATAAGGCAAATGTAATCCCGGGAAGTGCCAGTGCGGTAATTGATGGGCGCTTTCTTCCAGGATATGAAAATGAATTGAACGAAACAATTCGGTCGATAATTGGTCCAGATATCACCATTGAAACTGTGTCACGAGATATCGCTCTTGAAGTTAACTTCGAAGGTGATCTTGTAGATGCCATGTGCAGCGCCATTACAAAACATGATCCTGAAGGAATTCCGGTTCCTTACTTAATGAGCGGTGGAACTGATAACAAGGCGCTCTCAGAATTAGGGATAATTGGTTACGGCTTCAGTCCGCTTCGTTTGCCAGCCGACTTAGATTTTATGGCGCTATTTCATGGTGTTGATGAACGAGTACCAATTTCTGGTCTTGAATTTGGGGTAAACGTCTTGGCTGATTTCTTGGAGAATTGCTAACTAACTTCTTTTCTAGGAAGCTGAAACCTCATCTAGTGCCTGACGAACCACATCAGGAAGAGCAATCTCTTCAGAAGTTAAAATCCCTCGAAGCTGCGCACCAGTTCTAGCTCCGACAATCGCGCTCGTAATTCCTGGTGTGTCTCGCACCCAAGCCAAAGCAACTTCAAGAGGCGCGAAACCTAAACCCTCAGCTGCAACGCAGACGGCTTCGACGATGCGTTGTGGTTTTTCACGCAGATAAGGTTCGACGTGTTTTACAAAGTGCGGTGCCGCCGCACGTGAATCGCTAGGCACTCCACGGCGATACTTGCCCGTGAGAACGCCTCGGCCAAGTGGAGCCCACGCCAAAATTCCCACTCCGGTCTCATCGGCGCATGGAAGTACTTCGCGTTCGATTTCACGATTGAGCAATGAATATTCGACTTGATGGGTGACAATCGGAGCTTTCGCCGAATTACTTTCTTGAATCGTAATTGCCCGTGAGCTTTGCCATCCAGAGAAATTCGAAATACCTACATAGCGAGCTTTGCCTGATGAATATGCGTAGTCGAGGGCAGAGAGAGTATCTTCGAGTGGGTTATGAGGATCCCATGAATGAATCTGCCAGATATCCAAATAATCGGTCTCAAGACGCGAGAGTGATCGATCAAGTTCTGCAATCAGAGCCTGACGTGAGTTATTGACTGTTCGGACACCTTCAGGAAATGAAACTCCGGCCTTCGATGCGATAGCGACATCTTCACGTTTAAAGAGCGTTCCAATCAGGCCACCGATAACTCTTTCGCTGTCACCATCGCCATAAGTAGAAGATGTATCGAGAAAATTTCCCCCTGCCTCGATAAATGCTCTGCATTGATCGGCAGCCTCGTGTGTATCCGTATCGCGACCCCACGTCATAGTTCCAAGGCCTAAACGGGAGAGCGAGAGCCCTGATTTACCTGCTCTTCTCATCTCCATGGTTGGCAACCCTAGCAATAGCAGCCTTCAAAGTTCGTTATTAGAAATTGCAGGATAATCTTCGTGTTGTGGCCCGCCTAGTATTTATCCGACATGCTCATTCAACTGCGAATGATGCAGGAATTCTTAGCGGCCAATTGCCGGGTGTCTCCTTGAGTAAAAAGGGAAAGAAGCAGGCTCAAGATTTAGTGGAGCGAATCGGCGCAAGTTCATTTGATAGCGCACGAATCAGTCCGCTGCAACGTTGCGAAGAGACCATCACGCCTTGGCTTAATTCCAAGTACTCCAAAGGTCTCAAAAGTTATCAAATTGATGACGCGCTTATAGAAATGAATTACGGGTCATGGAGCGGTCGCAAACTATCTTCCCTTTCACGAGAGAAGATGTGGAAAGAGATTCAAGAGCGACCAAGCACTGTCAAATTTCCTGACGGTGAGCAAATGAAATCAATGCAGAAGCGAGCACTTACAAGTGTTTCTAACGCTCTGGAAGAGAAGAAGAATGGAACACATCTCTTCGTTTCGCACGGCGATGTACTTAAGGCTGTTGTGGCTTCTCTTCTAAAAATGAAATTGGATGACTTTCAATCTCTCGTCATCGACCCCGCTTCGGTGACTGTGATTGATTTTGATGGAAGCAAGTCACGGCTTCTCGCCTTTAACGATTCTCATAGTCCGTTAGCACCGTTGACGGCAATGGAAAAAACAACAAAGGCCCTCCTCGGTGGTGGGTCTCGGAAATCCATGAGTAAAAATTCATGACATCGCGAATATTGCTCTTCGATCCAGTCGAACGCTTTGTCGTCGGAACTGTAGGACAACCAGGGGAGCGTACTTTCTTCATCCAAGCTCGCCAAGGTTCAAGACTGATATCGGTTTCACTTGAGAAATCGCAGGTTCAAGCTCTGGCAGATCGACTGACCTATATGGTTCGTGAAATCAAACAGAGCGATCCAACCATCGCCGTACCAAGACTTACCCGAGATGATGCCCCATTAGAAACTCCTATCGAGGAAGAATTCAGAGTTGGCGTAATTGGTCTTGCTTTCGACGACGCCCGACAGTTGATTCAGGTCGATTTACAAGCAGTGTCGGAAGCTGATCAGGAAGATCCTGATTTCATAGATGTGGATGATCTCAGTGGCGATCAAGATATCTTGCGCGTTCTTATTAATCCATCGGTAGCGAATCAATTTTCACAACGTGCGCTTTCAGTTGTGAACGCCGGAAGACAACCATGTCCCTTCTGTGGCGGCCCGATTGACCTACGAGGTCATCTCTGTCCAAGAGCAAACGGTTATCGCCGATGACTAAAATCATTGATCATCTGACTTTAGGTAGCCTAGAGGTAACCGGACGTCTTGTAGATGCCTCCAATGCAACACTCTACGCAAACTGCACATTTGATGGCTCGACGATTGCAGTCATCTATAAACCGGTGGCCGGTGAAAGACCTCTATGGGATTTCCAAGATGGAAATCTTGCCCAACGTGAATTTGCTGCGTATCTGATTAGTGAACTTGGGGAATTCGGAGTCGTCCCGCCAACTGTTTTGCGAGATGGACCATTCGGCGTTGGGATGGTTCAACAATGGATTGATATCAATGAAGAGATCGATTTAGCGATGTTTTATCGTGAAGATAATGCAGAACTTCGAAAGATGGCCCTCTTTGATGCAGTAGTAAATAACACTGACCGAAAGATTGGTCATTTACTTCCAATAAGTGAAGACCTTGTTCACGGCTGTGACCACGGTGTCACTTTTCATGAAGATGACAAGTTGCGCACCGTTCTTTGGCAGTGGGCAGATGAACCACTCAGCCCACAAGAGATTGAACGCTTAGAGAATCTCGAGGTGGCCATTCAGGAGTCATCCGAACAATTGCTTGCGCTGATCTCTGCGAATGAATTTGCAGCGCTATCGGCGCGCATAAATAGGTTGTTGGGCGAAAAGAAATATCCGTCTCCGAGCGATGAGTGGCCTGCTGTCCCATGGCCTCCGTTTTAAGTTAGGGTGTGAAATATGCGCGCTTGGCCTGATGTATATCTTCCGGAACTTCCTGCTCGATTTAGAGTTCCGCAATTATCTCTCTTCAACACCGCCGCCCAGAAGATAGAACCGCTTCCGCAGAAATCCCTTTACAGAATGTATGTCTGTGGAATCACTCCGTACGATGCAACCCATCTTGGCCACGCAGCTACATACCTAACTTTCGATCTTATCAATCGATTCTTACGCGCGTCAGGTGCGCAAGTTGATTTTGTTCAGAACATCACCGATATCGATGATCCGTTATTAGACCGCGCTCAGCGCGATGGAATTGATTGGAAGGATCTTGCGCAATCGCAAGTTGATCTCTTCAAAGGTGACATGACAGACCTTCACGTGATTCCACCTAATGATTACATTGGAGTTGTCGAGGCCATGCCTCTCGTTGTTGAAGCAGTTCTGAAGTTGAAGAGCGCTGACACAACATATGAGGTGGGTTCAGATATCTACTATCGCGTTCACTCTGACTCCGAATTTGGAGAACGCTCGCATTATTCTCAAGAAAAGATGCTCGAGATTTTTGCCGAGCGCGGAGGAGATCCTCAAAAACCCGGCAAAGAAAATCCACTCGATGCTTTGGTCTGGCTTTCACAACGCGATGGTGAACCAGGCTGGCCAAGTCCATTCGGACCAGGGCGTCCAGGATGGCATATTGAATGTTGTGCAATCGCGCTTCATTACCTAAATCCCGATTCCAACGATGAATTCGCTATCGATATTCAAGGTGGCGGGAGCGATTTAATCTTCCCGCACCACGAAATGTCTGCCGCACAGAGCCGAAGCATCAACAATCAGAAATTCTCGCGCAGCTACGTGCACGCTGGAATGATTGGTCTCGATGGCGAGAAGATGAGTAAATCGCTGGGTAACTTGGTTTTCGTATCAAAACTGATTACTTCCGGTGTAAATCCGGCAGCCATTCGATGGGCGCTTATGGGTCATCCATATTCCAACGACCTAATGTGGAGTGATTCCCTAATTCAAAGAGCGTCTGTCGATATCGAACGATTGCAACTTAATCTTGCTCGTATGGAAGTTGCGCCCACTGATTCAGTGATTCTGGAAATCCTTGATGCGCTTTCAAATAATTTAGATACACCTCGTGTCATTGCGTCAATCAAAACGTGGATGGATGAGACCGAAGCTGGAGTAACAGGGGGAGTAGCCGGTGAACTTTCCCGCGCACTCGATACCCTCTTGGGAATTACTCTTTAGTTCTCGCTCTGTCTACGAAGAAAACGTTCCAATTCTCGAGCAATAGATTCACCTGTTGCTTCGGGGAGTTCAGAGGAGTCTTTGCTCTCTTCAAGTGCCTTCACATACTCGGCCACATCTGAATCCTCCTTAGCCATCTCAGTGACTTCTTCTTCCCATGTTGCGGATTCCTGGGGAAGGTCGCCTTGGGGAAGAGAAATATCGAGAAAGTCTTCAAGTGCATTCACGAGTGCAAGAGTTGCCTTCGGCGATGGAGAGCTTGAGGCGTAGTGTGGAATTGCAGCCCACAAAGAGATTGCATCAATGCCACGACGCACGCACGCATCCTGAAGTACCCCGAGAATTCCTGTCGGTCCTTCGTATTTACTGATTTCAACACCAAGTCGACGAGCAATCTCTGGGTGCGCACCACTTCCGCTGACTGTAATCGGACGTGTATGTGGTGTATCGGCCAACATTGAACCCAAGGTGATGACCATATCCACTTCAAGATCATCAGCAAGATCCAAGATTTCAGCAGCGAAGGTCTTCCACTTCATTGATGGCTCAACTCCACGAACAACAACGAAATCATGTTTGAGATCAGGAGTTCTCAATCCAAAGACCTGCGTGCCCGGCCAGGTAAGGCTGCGAATACTTGAATCATCAACTTCAACCATGGGGCGGTTTACTTGGAAATCATAGAAATCTTCGGGGTCAACATCTGCAATGAGTTCAGGGACAACATCAGTTGAAGGGTCGGTCCAAGAGGAGAGTAAGTGTGAGACTGCGCCAGTAGCGGCTTCACCAGCATCATTCCAACCGGAGAATGCAAGCACCATCACAGGTGAGCGAAGGTCGGGAATCTTATGAATCTCCATGACGTACACCTTACGATAACCTCTGCACCATGACGAGCGAAAAAAAGGCATCATCTCGAGCTGATGGCCTACTCCGTCAAGCACTTTCCAGCCGCACTGTAATTGCTGATGGAGCCATGGGAACCATGCTCCAGGCCGCTGACCCTTCTCTTGAAGATTTCCAAAACCACGAGGGTTGTAATGAAATCCTCAACGTTACTCGTCCTGATTTAGTGCGCTCAGTTCACGATGCCTACCTTTCGGTTGGCGTTGATGCCATCGAAACAAATACTTTCGGAGCAAACTGGGCAAATCTTGCAGAATATGGAATAGAAGATCGCATTTACGAACTCGCATTCGCAGGAGGAAAGATAGCCCGTGAAGCTGCCGATACTTTCAGTACTGCAGATAAACCTCGCTTCGTATTAGGTTCTCTTGGGCCCGGCACGAAATTGCCTAGCCTGGGCCATACAACGTATTCACATTTGAGAGATGCGTACTACACGGCATCTAAGGGACTCGTGGATTCTGGTTCTGATGCACTCTTGATTGAAACCACTCAAGATCTGCTGCAGGCAAAAGCTGCCGTCAATGGTGCACGAAAGGCAATTACAGAGTCCGGGCGCGACGTCCTGTTGATTGCGCAAGTTACTGTTGAAACCACGGGCACGATGTTGCTCGGTTCTGAAATCGGTGCCGCACTCAACGCTCTCGAACCTTTAGATATTGATTTGATCGGCCTTAATTGCGCAACTGGTCCGGCTGAGATGTCAGAACACCTTCGCTATTTGTCCAAGAACGCAACCTGTGCAATTTCAGTAATGCCTAATGCGGGGCTCCCGATTCTGGGTGCAAAGGGTGCGGAATATCCTCTTGGACCTGAAGAGTTGGCTACAGCGCTTGAAACCTTCGTCAACGATTATGGAATTTCTCTTATCGGTGGTTGTTGCGGAACAACGCCAGCACATCTTGCAGCTGTTGTCGCAAGACTCGATCGCCATTCGGTGAAGTCGCGCGTACCTGAACTAGACCCAGGCGCTTCTTCGCTCTACCAGTACGTTCCATTCAGACAAGATAAGACTTATTTAGCAATTGGTGAACGCACCAACGCAAACGGTTCGCGTGCCTTCCGCGATGCTCTTGTCGCAGAGGATTGGGCAACCTGTGTTGAAATCGCACGCGATCAAATTCGCGACGGAGCTCATATGCTCGACCTTTCTGTTGACTATGTAGGCCGTGACGGCGCACGCGATATGTATGAAATCGCTTCACGTTTTGCGACCGCCTCAACCCTTCCTATCGTTCTTGATTCAACAGAACCAGCTGTTTTGAAGGCAGGCCTTGAAGCTCTCGGTGGACGCTGCGTTATTAACTCAGTCAACTATGAAGATGGCGATGGACCGACATCTCGATTCGCACGCATCATGCCGTTGGTTCAAGAACATGGCGCATCTGTTGTTGCACTCACTATTGATGAAGAAGGACAAGCTCGTACTGCGGATTGGAAACTACGTGTAGCTCGCCGCCTGATTGAAGATCTCACTGGCAACTGGGGAATGAATGTTGGCGATATCTTGATTGATACTTTGACATTCCCAATTGCAACTGGGCAAGAGGAAACTCGCCGTGATGGAATTGAAACCATCAGTGCAATTAAAACCTTAAAGACCGAGTATCCAGGAGTTCAAACAACTCTTGGGGTAAGCAACGTCTCTTTCGGACTTAACCCAGCTGCGCGAGTTGTACTGAACTCGGTCTTTCTTCACGAGTGCGTTGAAGCCGGCCTTGATTCAGCGATTGTTCATCCTTCGAAAATTATGCCGATGGCACGTATTGAAGCTCGCCAAAAGGAAGTTGCTCTCGACCTTATCTACGATCGTCGTACCTACGATGGCGATGTCTGCACATACGATCCTTTGCAAGAGTTCCTACAGCTATTTGAAGGCGTCGAGCTAGCAGCATCACGAAATATCCGCGCCTCCGAACTGGCAGCTCTTCCACTACGCGAACGCCTTGAACGTCGCATCATCGATGGAGAAAAAGTTGGTCTCAACGAAGATCTTGATACCGCAATGGCTGAAGGTATTGCACCTCTTGCCATCATTAACGACCATCTGCTTGAGGGCATGAAGGTTGTTGGCGAACTCTTCGGTAAAGGTGAGATGCAACTTCCATTCGTCCTCCAGAGCGCTGAAGTAATGAAATCTGCAGTCGCTTATCTTGAGCCACATATGGAGAAGACCAGCGATGCAGGACGTGGACGTATGTTGCTAGCAACTGTTAAGGGCGACGTTCACGATATCGGCAAGAACCTTGTTGACATCATTCTCTCCAACAATGGTTACCAAGTTGTCAATATCGGAATCAAGCAGACAATCAACCAAATCATCGATGCTGCGCTAGAAAATGAAGTTGATGCAATTGGTATGTCAGGTCTTTTGGTGAAGTCGACTGTCATCATGAAGGAGAATCTCGAAGAGATTACATCTCGAGGACTTTCAGATAAGTGGCCAGTGGTTCTTGGCGGGGCAGCGCTCACTCGCGCATATGTAGAACAAGATCTCGCAGCCATTTTTCCGGGTGAAGTTCGTTACGCACGTGATGCATTTGAAGGCTTACGTCTGATGGATGCAATCATGGCTGTAAAGCGCGGAGATGAAGGCGCCGAACTTCCTGCTCTTCGCGAGCGTAAAGTTAAGGCAGTTGCTCGTAAGTCAGAGGATCGACCTATCGACACAGTACGAAGTGATGTTGCAGTTGATATCGATATCCCGAAAGCGCCATTCTTTGGTTCACGAATTGTTAAGGGCATTCCGCTTGCAGATTACGTCGGTATGCTTGATGAGCGCGCACTCTTCATGGGCCAGTGGGGTCTTAAAGGTGCACGTGGTGAGTTCGAAGCGATGGCTGAAACCGAAGGACGTCCGCGTCTTCGCAAACTTCTCAATGAAGTTCAATCTAATGGTTGGCTAGAAGCTGCTGTTGTTTACGGATATTTCCCTTGTGTCTCCGAAGGAAATGATTTGATCATTCTTCACCACGAGGGGCCAGATGCAGGTAAAGAACGAGTTCGTTTCTCATTCCCTCGCCAGTCACGTGATCGAAGATTATGTCTTGCCGACTTCTTCGCATCTAAGGATTCAGGAAAAACTGACGTTGTTGCCTTCCACGTTGTAACGATGGGAAACACTGTAAGCAAGGCAGCTAATGAGCTCTTCGCAGCCGATGCTTACCGTGATTATCTAGAACTCCACGGTTTATCTGTGCAACTTACTGAGGCGCTAGCTGAGCATTGGCACGCTCGTATTCGTGAGGAGATGGCAGTTCGAGGAGAAGATTCTCCTGACTTGCAAGGCATCTTGGATCAGGGATATCGCGGTTCACGTTACTCATTTGGCTATCCAGCTTGTCCTGATATTGAACAGCAGACTCAGCTCTGCGAGCTTCTTGAACCAGGGCGGATCGGCGTTGAGCTTTCAGAGGAGTTCCAACTTCATCCCGAGCAGTCAACATCTGCAATCATTGTTCACCACCCAGAGGCTAAGTACTTCAACGCCAACTAATCGAGTAAGAAATTAGTTATGTGCAGGGCAAATCGCTTTGAAGAAGCACCAATCGCACAAACGTGATTTCTTAGTTGGAAAATGATTGGTCTCAAGAGCAGTCAGAATCTCATCGCCAATATTCTTAAGAATCTTCTCTGTCGATTTCAACTGAACCTCGGTTGGTTCGCTCTTTACTATCCGTGAATCACCGAGATAGATGAGCTGAAGCAACTTAGGCAAGACGCCTTCATTCTGCCAATAAAGGAGTGCATAGACGCGTAATTGGAAGAGCGCTTTCTCTTCCCAACCAGGCTTAGGAGATTTGCCTGTCTTGTAATCGACGATGCGAACCTCACCGGTTGGTGCGACATCAAGGCGGTCAACATATCCGTGAAGGTAAATCTCATCAGAGATATCGCGTTCTAGATGAAGTTCGCGATAGGTAGATTCAAAGCTTGAAGGTTTTTCGAGGGAGAAGTAATTGGTGAGCAAGGATTGGGCTCGATCAAACCACTCTTTCTCATCGAGTACGAGAGCCGCTAGTTCAGGCTTTCCTTCTAGTTGCTCGCGCCATTTTGTTGGTAAAAGTTCGAGCGCTGATTCGAAGGTGCGGGAGCTGGCGGGAAGTTCAAAGAGATCTTCTAAGACTGAGTGAATCAACTTTCCGCGTTCGGCATCGATACTCGGTGGTTCGGGCAACTGGTCTACAGCGCGATATTTATAGAGCTGTGGACAATTAGTGAAATCGTTCATGCGGCTAGGGGAGAGGCGTAACGGTTCCATCGCACGGACGATACAGCGAGGTTCCGACAGGATGGTTACTTTCACCTAAGATGCGCTTGTGTCTAAACAAGGGTATTTCCAAGCTGGCGATCGAATTCAACTTACCGATCCAAAGGGCAAGCTCTATAGCTTCACGATTACGCCAGGCAAAGAGTGGCACACCCATAAGGGTTGGATTACCCATGACGATTTGATCGGATTGCCTGAAGGTTCAGTGGTCAGCACTACCGCTGGTTTGAAATTCACCGCATTCATTCCGCTACTTGCAGATTACGTTCTTTCAATGCCTCGCGGAGCCACCATTGTCTATCCAAAAGATGCGGCGATGATTGTTGGTGTCGCCGACATTTATCCCGGCGCACGTGTTCTCGAAGCTGGCGTGGGAAGTGGCGCTTTGACTCTTTCATTACTTCGCGCAGTTGGTCCAGAAGGTTCAGTTCATTCTGTTGAACGTCGCCAAGATTTCGCCGACAATGCCACCGCAAACATCACGGACTACTTCGGCGAAAAGCCAGCAAACTGGTCACTCGATGTGGGTTCTGTGCAAGAGAAGGAATTCACGCATGAATTCGATCGCGTTATTTTAGACATGCTCGCACCTTGGGAATGTGTTGAAATGGCTGCGAAGGTATTGCGCCCTGGTGGAGTTTTTCTTGCCTATGTTGCAACCACGACACAACTTTCAGCAACGGCTGAAGCTCTTAAGGAAGATGGTCACTTCACTGAACCTGAAAGTTCAGAGACAATCGTTCGAGGCTGGCATCACGAAGGTCTTGCCGTTCGTCCACAACAAAGAATGATTGGCCACACAGGCTTCCTTATTCAAAGCCGTCGCATGGCACCGGGCGTCGATGTTCTGCCAAGACGCAGACGCCCAGCAAAGGGTGCATACGGTGTCGCGGAAGAGTGAGCGACTGATCAATCTCACGATTGCACTCTTGGCAACGAAGAGATTTATCACCAAGTCTGAAATCTTTAAAACTATCGAAGGATACGAAGGAAGCGCTGAATCTAAAGAGCGAATGTTCGAAAGAGATAAGGATGATCTTCGCTCCCTTGGAATAGAGATTGAAGTCGGTTCCTTCGACCCGCTCTTTAACGACGAGGCTGGTTATCGAATCAAGCAAGAGAGATACCAACTTGATCTCGGCCAGATCACCCCGCTTGAGATTTCTCTGCTCTCTTTAGCGGCTCGAGCTTGGCAAGGAGCCTCACTCGATGATGCCGCGCAGCGAGCTCTCGTTAAATTGAATTCGCTAGGAATTGCCGTTGATGAACAGAATTTGCCCGATACGGTTCCTTTCTTCTCAGATAGTGGCATTGAACTACCTGTAATCACTCGAGCTATTACAGAACATCAGATCCTTGAATTCACTTATAGAAACTATGACTTGTCGGAAGAAGTCAGACGCATTGTTCCAATTGGTCTATCAACCCGCTCTACCTTCTGGTATTTCACTGGCGTAGATCAGAGCATTGAGGAGATTCGAACATTCCGCTTCGATCGAGTAATCGGAAGTTTTTCAGTGAAAAAGGGACCTAAGGATTTCGCAACTCCTGAAAACTTTGATTCGAAAGAAGTTTTCGAAGGGGATATGAACCTCCAAGCTGTGGTTGATATTCGTCACGGGAAAGGCAAGTCGCTTCGTGCATTGGCCTCATCGACAGAATCTAAAGGCGAGTGGGATCAGGTACAGATTCCAATCCTTGATATGCGAACTCTCGCTGGCTTGATTCTCTGGCACGGAGACGATGTTTATGTTCACTCACCGATTGAGCTCCGTGAAAGCATCATCAACAGTCTCAAAGAGTTGGTGAATACACATGGCTAAGAACGATCAGAAGAACTCTGCGAGTCCTCTCGAGCGTACTTCTCGAATGCTGGATCTTGTCCCATATATCAACACTCATCAGGGAATCTCTCTCATTGAATTAGCGCGAGTGTTCGAAGTTTCCACCGAGCAGATGATTAACGATTTAACAACTCTCTGGATGTGTGGTCTTCCGGGCTATACACCACTAGAACTGATGGACTTAGATTTTGAATCCGGTTATGTCTCGATAACTAATGCGCCAACCTTGGCAAGGCCTCGCTCAATCACGCACGAAGAGGGCGTAGCACTTGTGCTTGGTTTGGATGTTTTACGTTCTGCAATCTCTAGTGACAGAGAAGATTTGATCGAAGCGATTTCTTCTCTTTCAAAACGTATTGCTGACTTAGTGAAACTTCCCTTAGCGTTGACTGCGTCAAGTGACTTCAGCCATCAAGTAAGTACCTCAGTAAAGGATGCAATCTCTCAACGCAGTGGTCTTAAGATCGTCTATCACTCGCTTTATAAGGATGAGATTTCAACAAGAGTCGTGCTGCCATTAGAGATACTCGAAAATCAGGGGTATCTCTATCTGCACGCGTACTGTTCAACAGCCAAGGATTTCAGGCATTTTCGAATAGATAGAATTCAATCAGCCGAAACCGCTGAAGTCGAAAAGCCTTCTACGACATCACCCGAGAATCCAGAGAAGCTTCGTTTTGAGGTAAGAGTGGTGAGGCCAACCAGAGATGTTGCTGAACGATTTGCAGAGTCCCACCTGGATGCCGGAACCGTCTTCAAGGGATCATCATTTTCTCAACAATGGATTTCAAGATCTGTCTTTGCGTCGGCAGGGGCGGTCGAACTACTTTCCCCAGCAGATATTCGAAGTGAAATCGCGAGAAGAGCGAAAACGATACTTAATCGTTATGAGAGGTAAATTCCTCGCCTACCCATTCAAAGATACCTGGTGTAATCTATGGTCAAATCTCACGTTAAGGAGTTCGCACTATGAATTTAGGCCCAAGAGAAATCGTCATTCTACTTATTGTTGTTCTGGTCCTTTTCGGCGCGAAGCGTCTCCCTGATTCAGCCCGTTCTCTCGGCCGCTCAATGCGAATCTTCAAGAGTGAAATGAAAGAGATGAAGGCTGACGATTCTGTTATTGAAGAAGACGGCAAAAAAGAGAAGTAATCCCATGGCATCTTCACCAAAAGGACAGATGCCGCTCATCGACCACTTACGAGAACTCCGGAAACGAGTTCTTACTTCGGCACTTGCAGTAGCTGTGGCATTTGGTGGGGGATGGTATTTCTACAATTCAATCCTCGTCACGTTGGCTAAACCTGTCTGCGATTTGCGCGAAGCTCAAGCATCAGGAGCTGCAAGTTGCGGAGCTCTCTATATCAGTGGCGTCCTAGGTCCACTAGATCTGCAGATAAAAGTAGCGCTTATGACCGCTGTCATAGTCTCTGCTCCTATTTGGCTTTTCCAACTTTGGGCTTTTATAGCGCCCGCACTTCACAGAAAAGAGAAGCGTAATAGCGTTCTCTTTGTCACAGCGGCAACACCATTCTTTATGATGGGTGCAACTCTTGGCTATTTGATTCTTCCGGTTGCCATAAAGGCGCTCCTAGGTTTCACACCAGGGGCGGTGAGCAACTTGGTTCGCTTTGATGATTACTTAGATTTTGTACTGAGAATAATCTTGTTTGTTGGTCTCGCTTTCGAACTTCCAATATTCCTGCTTACCTTTAACTTAATCGGTTTCTTGAGAGGGCGAACTATCCTCAGGCCATGGCGGGCGTGGGTGTTCGCAATCTTCTTTGCCGTCGCTGCTCTCTCACCAACAGCCGATCCCATGAGTATGGTTTTGTTATCGGCGCCTTTGATTCTCTTCTACTTCATGGCAGGTGGAATAGCTCTCCTTGTCGATAGGAAGCGAGATAGAAAAACCGAAAGTTTGGAAACCGGCAGCACTAAAATTGAAGCACCGACCTCAATTACCGAATAGCCGATAGAGTCGCCTCATGTGGGCGATAGCGATCAATCCAACTTCCGGCCATGGCAAAGGAATTACTGTTGGCGAATCGGTCGTACGTTATTTCTCAGATCGAAGCCTTGATTATCAAGTTTTCTCCGGACATAGCGCTGCAGATTTAAAACTACATCTCGAGACTTTTCTAGATTCGCACACGTGTGAAGGCATAGTAAGTGTCGGGGGAGATGGGTTGGCCCATCTAGTTCTCCAGATTGCTGTTCCGCGACATATTCCCTTTGCAGTAATGCCAGCAGGTACAGGCAATGACATCGTTCGCACCCTTGGGTGGTCACTTGACGACATTGATTCATATCTTGATCGAGTTACCTCGGTTCCAGCAAAGCCTATTGATCTTGGAAATGTTGATGGCGAATGGTTTGCAGCGATTCTTTCAACAGGCTTTGACTCTGTTGTAAATGAGCGGGCTAATGCACTTGCCTGGCCTAAGGGGCCGCAGAGATATAACGTGGCTATCGCTCTAGAGTTGCCGAAATTTAAGCCTTTGTCTTACGAAATCACACTGGATACGCATTCGATTACGACAGAAGCAATGCTCATTGCCATCGGTAACGGGCGTTCTTATGGCGGTGGGATGTATGTATGTCCACATGCGCAACTTAATGACGGGCTTTTTGATGTGATGGTTTTGGAACCGGTGTCGAAGGTTGAGTTCCTCAAGGTATTTCCAAAGGTTTATTCCGGCTCTCACATCACACATCCAAAGGTGAAGGTCTATCGATCAAAACGTGTAAAGCTCGTGGCCGATGCGATTGGTTACGCCGATGGCGAAAGAATTGGTCCCGCTCCGATTTCGGCTGAATGTGTGAGTAGCGCAGGACTCACGTGGGCGCTATGACGACTCCTGCAGAGCGCTATGCAGCTGCGAAGCAACGTGGAAAACACCCACTGACAATTGCATTTATTGAGCAGTTTGATTTCGGCTTTGACGATTTTCAAATCAAAGCATGCCAAGCGGTTGAAGATGGCAAGGGCGTTCTTGTCGCAGCACCTACCGGAGCAGGCAAGACCGTTGTTGGAGAGTTTGCCGCATTTAGCGCGTTGGCTCAGGGCAAGAAGTGTTTCTACACAACTCCTATCAAGGCGCTGTCTAACCAAAAGTTTCAAGAGTTCGTCGAACGCTTCGGAGAAGATCGTGTAGGACTCCTTACAGGAGATACCAACATCAATTCCGAAGCAGATGTGTTGGTGATGACTACCGAAGTGCTTCGCAACATGCTCTATGCAAACTCAACGACGTTGAAGAATCTTGGCTCTGTTGTCATGGATGAAGTCCATTACCTGGCTGATAAGTCACGTGGCGCGGTATGGGAAGAAGTCCTCATTCACTTGATGGAGAGCGTACAAGTCATTTCTCTATCTGCGACAGTATCAAACGCTGAAGAATTTGGTGATTGGCTCGGTGAAGTTCGAGGATCCACTGAAGTTATCGTCTCAGAAATCCGACCAATTCCTCTCTATCAGCATGTTCTCATCGGTGATCGACTTGTTGATCTCTTCCGCGAGCAAGGTCGTATCAATCCCGAGATCTTGGGTCTGGAACGCGAGGCGTTGCGACAAGTTCGCACTCCACGCAATCGACGCGATCGCTTCGGTGATGGCGATAGCAGATTGACTAGACCAGACATTATTGAAAAGTTACAACGAGAAAACTTACTTCCAGCAATTACCTTTATCTTCTCTCGCGCCGGTTGCGATGCTGCGGTGAAACAATGTTTATCCGCAGGGATCAAGTTAACCAATACTGAAGAACGCCTAGAAATATCTGAGACTGCGGCAAGATATACACAGAATCTTGCCGAGGAAGATCTCGAGGTGCTCGGGTACCGTGATTGGCTCATCGCACTCGAACGCGGAATAGCCGCGCACCACGCCGGCTTACTCCCAAGCTTTAAGGGTGCAGTTGAAGATCTCTTTAAGCGCGGTTTAGTGAAGGCGGTTTTTGCCACAGAAACACTTGCTCTTGGTATCAATATGCCTGCAAGAACAGTTGTACTTGAAAAACTCACTAAGTGGAACGGTGAGGCTCACGTTTCGATTACGCCGGGGGAGTACACCCAGCTAACTGGGCGAGCAGGACGTCGCGGTATCGATATCGAAGGTAATGCAGTTGTTCAGTGGTCTCCAACTGTTGATTCAGCTACTGCTGCAGGGCTCGCTTCAACTCGTACATATCCACTTCGTTCTTCTTTCACTCCGACGTACAACATGTCGATCAATTTAATTGCCAGATTCGGTCGCGAACGTGCGCACGGAAGTCTCGAATCCTCTTTTGCTCAGTTTCAAGCCGACCGCGCTGTCGTTGGTTTAGTCCGACAGATTAAGAAGAATAACTCTGCGGCAGCTGAACTCACCGACGCTGCGCAATGCCATCTAGGCGATTTCTCTGAGTATTCGAGAATACGAATTGATATCAAAGAACTGGAACGTCTTCTAAGTAAGCGCGATGGACGCCGCAGTATCGACCAACGACAGCGAGTTAAGTTAGAGAACGAACTTGATGGAATGCGTCGTTCACTACGCCAGCATTCTTGCCACTCTTGCAATGATCGTGAAACTCACGCACGTTTCGCCGAGAAAGCCGACCGCTTGAATCGTGAATCTGAAGGCTTGCGTGCTCGTGTTGAGAATCGCACCCATGTGATTGCTAAGACATTTGATCGCATCTGCGATGTATTGACACACCTTGGATATATCGAGGGGGAGAAGCCCCTTGAACAGGGCAAGATCCTTGCCAAAATCTTTGCTGAGTCTGACTTGCTACTTACCGAATCGATCAGACGTGGTGTTTTCGATTCACTCACTCCACCAGAACTTTTATCTGTCGCCTCTGCAATGATTTACCAAGGTCGAAGTTCTGAACCATATTCACCCAAGATGCCCAATGACAACGTTGCCAATGCCCTCGTTGCGGTCTCAAAGATTTGGATTGAACTTGAAGCCATCGAAAATGAGTTCGATGTAAAGACGCAACGTGAACCTGATTTTGGTTTCTGTTATGCGGCCTTCAGATGGGCTAATGGACACTCACTCAGTAGCATTCTTAAGGGCACAGATATGACAGTTGGTGACTTTGTCCGAAGCATTAAACAACTGATTGACTTACTGACCCAGATTGGTGGAGCTGCAGAAGAGCTTCGCCCTGCATGCCGTGAGGGAATCAAACGCTTGGATAGAGGAGTGATTTCATATATGTTGGGCGATCTATGACACTGATGCTTTTAGATAGCGCCTCACTTTGGTATCGCGCTTATTACGGAATGCCTGACACGCTTTTGTCACCTTCAGGAATGCCAGTTAATGCAATCCGCGGATATCTTGATATGACTGCCCGTCTTATTGGAATGTATACACCTGACCGCATCGTTGCCTGTATTGAAGGCGACTGGCGTCCATCCTGGCGCGTTGACCTATTTCCGGATTACAAAGCTAATCGTCTCGAGGATGAAAGTGACGAAGAGGAAGAACCAGAAACGCTCACTCCTCAAATCCCTGTTCTTCTAGACCTTCTCGATGCATTCGGAATTCCTATGCTCGGAGTCGACGATTACGAAGCAGACGATGTCATGGCAACCTTTGCGGTCAAGGAGAAGGGGCCAATCCGTGTTGTGACAGGGGATAGGGATCTCTTCCAGATGGTTGACGATAAACGAGATGTAAAGATTGTTTATCTAGCTCGCGGCATCTCTCAGCATGATTTGGTTGATAGTAAATGGGTTGCAGAAAAGTATGGAATACCAGGGGATAGGTACGCACTCTTCGCGATGTTCCGTGGAGATCCTTCTGATGGTCTACCTGGTGTCCGTGGAATCGGAGAGAAGGGGGCTGCTCTCATTGCCAACCACTTCTCGACAGTAGAAGAGGCTTTAGCAGGTGCTAAGGCGGAGCATCAAGCACTCACGAAATCATTAGCGAAGAAGATTATTGATGGTGCCGACTACTTAAAGATCGCGCCAACCTTGGTGCATTGTGCAAAAGATGTTGCGATTCCAAAGATGGATATTTCGATGCCAAAGAAACCTGATGATCTATCGACTATTTATCAGATGAAGGATGAATACGGTCTTGGTGCAAGCGTTGATAGATTAATATCAGCTCTTAATTGGTAGATTTGGTCCAATAGAGAGGATTGCGATGAAGCCGGTAATTTTGATTCCTACTTACAATGAATCCATCGCTATCGTCGAGCTCCTCAATAAGCTAACAACTTTACATAATGTTCGTGAATTTGATGTAGTCGTTCTTGACGATAATTCACCAGATAAGACTGCCGATATTGTCGACTCAATGAATTTACCCTGGGTAAGTGTTCTGAGGCGCCCTGGAAAAGCTGGATTAGGTGCTGCATATCGTGCTGGATTTGCTCATGTTTTATCGATGAACAAGTATTCAAAGATTGTCACAATGGATGCAGACGGTTCACATCGAGTTGAAGATTTACCAGCAATGCTCGATGCCACTGATTCACCGATTTCAATCACTTTAGGAACTCGTTGGATGCCTGGTGGGTCCGTTGTTAACTGGCCAAAAAGTAGACAATTGCTCTCTAAATCTGGAACTAAATACGCCCGTATGGCACTCGGCATCCCATTAAATGATTTAACGGGAGGATTCCGTGTTTATAGTGCAGCCTTATTAAATAAGTTAAATCTTAAAGATATGACTGCCACTGGATATTGTTTTCAGATCGAAATGGCGATGGCATCTGAACTTGCTGGCGCGCATATGGTCGAAGTTCCAATCACCTTTGTCGAGCGCATCAATGGAGTTTCTAAGATGAGCCGAGCGATCGTCATCGAAGCTCTGTGGCAGACAACTTTGTGGGGCTTTGCTAGACGCTTACGGCCTAACGCCGATAAGTTACATTATGTAAAGTAGGAAGAATCAGGCTAAGCAAAGGCCTCTATCGGTGGGCATGAGCAGACCAAATTGCGGTCTCCATACGCTCCATCGATACGCCCAGTAGTCGGCCAATACTTTCCCTTAGCGCCAATCAATTCACCTGGAATCAGGCCTGTGAGGGTGGCTGGGAAGGCTCCACGTTCGCGTGGGTAGCTCCTCTCCCAGTTTGTGCCTGCGATAGCCCCAATAGTGTGAGGAGCATGGCGAAGAGCAGATTCTTCGACTGAAATCTTGCCGTCGATGATCTCCTGAATCTCGCCTCTAATTGCAATCATCGCATCGATGAAGCGATTCATTTCAAGGACATCTTCTGATTCAGTTGGCTCGATCATTAAAGTGCCTGCAACGGGGAAAGACATCGTCGGTGCATGAAATCCAAAGTCCATTAAACGCTTTGCAATGTCATCAACGGTTACACCCGAAACCTTGGTAATTTCACGGACATCCAAGATGCACTCGTGAGCTACAAGACCCTTTTTTCCTGTGTAAAGAATTGGGTACGCGTCTTTAAGGCGATGGGCCATGTAGTTGGCATTGAGAATCGCTACTTCAGTGGCATGAGTGAGTCCTTCTCCCCCCATCAATCGAATGTAAGCCCACGAAATTGGCAAAATGCTTGCTGAACCAAATGGAGCTGACGAAATTGGTCCTGGTCCTGTTGCTGGGCCAGCGAGAGCATCCATTGGATGGTTCGGGAGGAATGGAGCTAAATGTGCCTTAGAGATGACTGGTCCTACTCCTGGTCCCCCACCACCGTGAGGAATGCAGAAAGTCTTATGAAGATTAAGGTGTGAAACGTCTGCGCCAAATTTTCCTGGTTGCGCAGTTCCTACAAGTGCATTGAGGTTTGCCCCATCGACATAAACCTGACCGCCTGCATCATGCACAAGTCCGCAGATTTCACTGATTGCAGATTCAAATACTCCGTGAGTCGATGGGTAGGTAACCATTAATGCTGCAAGTTCTGACCCATGTTCAGCAATCTTTGCTTTGAGATCATCAACGCTCACATTGCCCGCTTCATCGCATTCAATAACAACGACTTTCATTCCAGCCATAACTGCACTCGCTGCATTTGTTCCGTGCGCACTAGAAGGAATCAAACAGATATTGCGACCGTGGTCTCCGCGTGAATCGTGATAATTGCGGATGGCAAGTAGGCCAGCAAACTCGCCCTGACTCCCTGCATTTGGTTGCAAAGAAACTGCGTCATACCCAGTGATTTCAACGAGCCACTTCGAGAGTTGATCGATGAGTAGTCGTGAACCGCGTGTTTGTTCGACAGGTGCAAAAGGATGAAGGGATGCGAATTCAGGCCATGTCACCGCTTCCATCTCGGTGGTTGCATTGAGCTTCATTGTGCAAGAACCCAATGGGATCATTGTGCGATCGAGCGCTAAGTCGCGATCTGCCAGAGTGCGCAGGTAGCGCAACATTGATGTTTCAGAGAAGTAGGTGTTGAAGACTGGATGTTGTAGATACGAACTCGTGCGCTTTGCTGAGTCCGAAATCTCAGACCCCGTCGCATCTGAAAGTCCTAGAACTTCGAGAACGTCGGCAAAAGTCTTCTCGGTCGTAGTTTCATCGAATGAAATACGGATTTGGGTTTCAGAAACTCGTCCGAAGTTAATCTTCTTAGCCTTTGCCGCAGCGTGAATCGCATCAGCGCTCATTACATCAACTGTGACAGTGTCGAAAACGATTCCATTTCGTGATGATGAAGCTTTCTGCAAGCGCGATGCGAATCCATGAATACGCGTCGCAATCTGTTGCAGACCCTTTGGTCCGTGCCACATCGCATAGAAGGCGCTCATATTTGCGAGCAAAACCTGCGCGGTACAAATATTGCTCGTGGCCTTATCGCGACGAATATGTTGCTCACGAGTTTGTAAAGCTAAACGAAATGCTGGATTACCGTGGGCATCAACGCTTTGCCCTACAAGCCGACCGGGAAGAGAACGCTCGAGCCCTGTACGCACTGCCATGAATCCCGCGTGTGGTCCACCGAATCCCATTGGAATTCCAAAACGTTGCGCAGAACCAACAGCAATATCAGCGCCCCACTCCCCTGGCGCCTTCAAGAGAGTAAGCGCTAGAAGATCCGTTGCAGCAATTACAAGTGCACCCTTTGAGTGTGCGTATTCAGTTGCCTTCGCATAATCACATACTTCACCGGTTGTATCTGGGTATTGAACAAGCAAACCAAAGAATTCGCCCTCATAACCATCGCGTGCAATATGTCCTGAATCCACTTCAACGACGGTGATTCCTAGCGGCTTTGCGCGAGTAATGACGACAGCCTTCGTCTGGGGATGAACGTGTTCTTCAATGAGAAATACTGCGTCATCAGAAGCTTTTGAACTACGGCGAGCAAGCGTCATTGCTTCGGCTGCTGCCGTTCCTTCATCAAGCATCGAAGCGTTTGAAAGAGCGAGTGCAGTCATATCGCAGATGACAGTTTGGAATGCGAAGAGCGCTTCAAGACGACCTTGTGAAATTTCAGGTTGATATGGCGTGTAAGCGGTATACCAAGCCGGATTTTCAAGAACATTTCTCTTGATGACAGGAGGTGTAATTGTTCCGTAATACCCAGCACCGATAAGTGATGTGAAGACTTCATTCTGCGATGCAATCTCACGAAGTTCAGCGATAACTTCTACTTCACTCTTTGCCCCATCTAGAACATCTTTGAGTTGCGTTTCAATATGAATATTTTCAGGAACTACATCGCCTATGAACTTCTTAATATCTGAATAGCCCAGAACACCAAGCATCTCTGATTCATCAGATGCAGATGGACCGATATGACGATCTTCGAAGTGCTGATAATTACTCAACGAGCTACTCCCCCAAAAGGTGCGCTAATGCGCTCTAGGAGAGGAATATAGAAGTGTTACGCGCCCTTCGCCTTGCGACGGAGAGAGAGTTCATCGTTATTTTCGCCACCAACAACCTCACCGTTAACCTCACCTTGAAGTGTGGCTAGTGATCCTTCGACTTCATTCCAGACCTTGCCAACTGCAATACCGAATACACCTTGGCCACCAGCTAGAAGGTCGATAATTTCGTCAGGACTTGCACATTCGTAGATTGATGCGCCATCGCTCATCAAGGTAATGCGTTCAAGTTCTGTAACGCCACGGCTGCGCAAGTGATCAACAGCGGTGCGGATATTCTGAAGAGATACACCTGCATCCAGAAGACGCTTCACAATCTTAAGAACAAGAATGTCGCGGAAGCCATAGAGGCGCGCGCTTCCGGAACCTGTAGCTGTGCGAATTGAAGGTTCAACTAAACCAGTACGTGCCCAGTAATCCAGTTGACGATAAGAAATACCTGCGGCTGAACATGCAGTTGCTCCGCGGTAACCAATTTCAAATTCTTGATCTGTCACGAGAGGGGGCTCGCTTTCACGTAGTGGGGTTGGCGTAAGGCTACGCCTGCGAACCCTTGATATGGCAGACCGACACGAACATAACCTCTACTTGAGGTTGAGACTTCTAAGTCTTATCCCGCGAAATCTTCCGGGTTAATCCCATCGAGGAACTCACGGAAGGCCTCTAGCTCCTGATCCCCTGCAGCCGATGCCTCGTTGGCCACCTGCTCTGGGATATCAATTCCAACCTCGTCAAGTAGATCGCTATTGACCAAGATGTTGCTCTTTGTGCGAAGGGCTACTGCAATGGCGTCAGAGGGTCTGACAGATAGCGGTTCAAGCGCTCCCTCGCTATTGCGCAAATGAAGGTCGGCATAGAAGACCCCATCCTTGATCTCAGTAATGTGGACACTTGTCAGGGTTATGTCTACTCGGTCTAGAAGATCGCGAATAAGGTCATGGGTTAAAGGGCGTTGCGCCTCAAGTCCTTGTTGAGCAAAGGCAATGGCGGTGGCTTCAACGGCTCCAACCCAGATGGGAAGAAAGCGAGTCCCATCTATCTCTTTAAGTAAAACGATTGGTTGGTTAGATGGCATCTCTATACGGACGCCAACAACTTCTACCTGAACCAACACGTGGAATACCTAAACGAGTCGATTAACGAGGACGGTTAAGTCCACCGCGCACAAGAGCTGCGTGGAGACGGACTGAGAGAGATGCAATCTCTTTCTGAACTTCCTCGGCACGAGCCTTAGCTTCGGTGCTCTTCTGTCGGGTAAATGGTGTGATGACTTGTTCAATCAAACCAATCTCACGATCAGCGGCAGATTTAAATGAACGTAAATGGCGTGGTTCGATTCCGAATCCAGCCATTTCAGCAACTGCCTTTGCGACAGAAAGTGCATCACTGTCGTAGTGGCGACCACGAATAGTGATCAATCCAAATGATTCAAGTTCAACGAGCTGCGTATCTTCTAGTCCTGAAGCCTTCAAAAGCTCTTCACGTGAAAGACGCATCTCTGACTGCTCAGCAAAGGCAGCTGGTGCGAATTCGCCATCGATTGTTGCTAAACCAAGTGTTGGACGTGGAGATGGAACTCCGCCTTGCGCCGCAGGTTGGAGTCCACGATCTAGGGCATCGAGGTTCTCCTTAATCACCTTGAGGGGCAGGTACTGATCGCGCTGCGCGAGAAGAACGTAGCGAAGACGATCGAGATCTGTAGTTGTGAACTTGCGATATCCCGAAGGGGTTCGCTGTGGCTCAATGAGCCCTTCAGATTCAAGGAAGCGAATCTTTGAGATTGTTATATCTGCAAAGTCGCCGCGTAATTTTGTGAGTACTTCACCAATACTTAAATATGCACGTGCTGGAACGCTCACTTACTTCTCCCCTAGTTTGCTGCCGATAAAAAGCAGATGAAATTTTCCGATTTGTATTTCGTCTCCTGAGGTTAAAACCTTTTCGGTGACAGATTCGTTGTTGACGTATGAACCATTGAGACTTCCAGAATCTTTGAAGGTGAAGTTGGTTCCAGCTTTTTCAATCGATGCATGTTTACGAGAAACAGTGACATCATCGAGAAAGATTGAGCTTTCAGGCGAACGACCGATCGAAACGCCTTCGGCGCTTACGTGGAATCGTGAACCTTTCTGTGCTCCACGATGGATAAAGACCATCGCTGAGTTGCCATCGCCGGAAAGTACGCCATCAATAATCTGGCGCTCCTCCGCTGAGGCTTGGTTAATGAGCTCGCTGATGAGATCGGCTGGGGAATTGCCAACTACGGAGCGAAGGCCGAGGTGGAGGGTGCTGGTGAGTTCACGATTTTCATCTGCTGATGGCATTGAACTCCCCCTTTACCCAAATGAACGCCTCGACTTTGGACGTCAACTTAAGGGTGACACTAGAGAGTTAAAAAAGATAAATCAAGCCGGGATTTAGGCGGTAATTGCGCCATATTCTGCCGCAGAAAGAAGACCAGATGGCTCAGATGGAACCTCAATCTCGACGAGCCAACCTGCTCCGTAAGGATCTGAGTTAAT
>CAZAET010000004.1:0-24151 GCA_964484215.1 uncultured Candidatus Planktophila sp.
ATAGTTGGTCCAGCAGTGGGGGCTGATGGCTTGCCAGTCGATGTACCTTCTGGGCGGATCGGCATGCGCGAGTCTCCTCAAGTCATTAGGGCGCACTTCGGTATGAAGAACGCGCTCTAGGAGTGAATTACACCCGTGTAATCCCTCTGAGTCAACCCCGAGGTAGAGACTTTTTTGTGAATTTATCCGAGGAGTGGGGGTTATTCTCGATTTTTTCTAGAGATTGATGGGTAAATCGAGCTTTTTCGAGAGGTAATGGGCACTTTTATTCGTTCCAGCTGCAACGTCTGTCCCATGGGCGATGAATGAGTGGGTGAGTACAGCGCCGTCGCCGATAGTGACATCGTCACCAATAATGCAATCATCGATGCGAGTACTTGAGCCGATGGAACAGCGAGCCCCAATAGAAGTCCCACCCGTAATCACCGCATCAGATGCAATAGTTGTATCAGCCATCGCTTGGTAATCACCTTCGACTAAGTCGCGAGAGCCCTTAAAGAGCGCTGCAGGTGTTCCCACATCTAGCCAGTAAGACTGTTCTTTGTAACCGAATACAGGTCGTCCGCTAGAAACGAGTGCTGGGAATGTTTCGCGTTCAACGCTAACAACCTTGCCAAGTGGAATCTGATCAATGACAGAAGGGCTAAAAACATAACATCCAGCGTTGATTGAATTTGTAACAGGGTTGTCCATTTTTTCTAGGAATGCAGTTACGCGACCTTCTGAGTCAGTTGGAACGCAACCAAAAGCTCGCGCATCTTCAACATCGATCAAATGCAACGTTACATCAGCTTTATTTTCGAGATGGAAAGCAATCTGATCAGCGATGGAGTGGCGGCTGAGTACATCGCCATTAAAGATAACTACGGGTTCATCGCGTCCAAGAAGCTCTGCTGCATTACGAATTGCACCACCGGTTCCAAGAGGTTCTTTCTCAACTGCATAAAGAATCTTTATCCCCCACTTAGCGCCATCGCCAAAGTACGGAGTAAAGACTTCGGCAAGGTATGAAGTTGCAAGCACAAGAGTGTGAATTCCTGCTCGTTTTGCGGCAAGTATTTGATGTTCCGTTACAGGAAGTCCTGCGACAGGAAGCATTGGCTTCGGTGACTCATCAGTCAGGGGTTTGAGGCGAGTTCCAAAACCGCCAACCAGGAGAATGCCTACAGCCATTACTGCGCACTCACTTCACTTGTAATGCGCATTGCGGCTTCAGAAATCTGCTGATCCGTTGCGGTCATTGCGATACGGATATGTGTTGCATCGCCATAGAAAATTCCTGGCGTTGCCAAGATTCCAAGGGATGCAAGCCATGCGACAGATTGCCAGCAATCTTCATTACGAGTAGCCCATAGATAAAGACCAGCATCGGAGAAATCTATGGAAAAACCTGCAGCTTCGAGAGCGGGTATTAAGAGATCTTTGCGAGAGTTATAGCGCACTCGTTGTTGTGCGACGTGATCTGAATCTGAAAGGGCAGCAATCATTGCTTTCTGTACAGGAAGCGGAACCATCATGCCTGCATGTTTGCGCACCTCAAGAATCTGCGCGATGAGTTGAGAATCGCCCACAACAAATGCTGCACGATAGCCAGCTAGGTTGGAGCGCTTAGAAAGTGAGTGAACGGCAAGGATATTTTTATTGTCTCCGCCAGTGTGAGCGAGAATTGATGTAGGAATTACAGTCTTTCCAAATTCGAGGTAGCACTCATCAGAGACTATTACTCCACCCGTTCTGCGCGCCCAATCAATTGCTGATTGATACTCAGATGCTGAATGAACGCGTCCGGTTGGGTTTGATGGTGAATTTACCCACGCCAAATCAGCTTTTGGCCATTGCGATGCATCGATTTCTACTGGCGTTGCTTCAGATTTAGCAATCATCGCTCCGACTAAATAGGTTGGGTAGGCAACCTCAGGATAAAGAACGCTCTGCGCTGTAAGAAAAGTTGGTAGCCATGCAACAAATTCTTTGGAACCAATAAGTGGCAGAACTCCGAATTCGCCAGTGGCGCCAAGATTTACCTTTGCCCATTCTGTAATTGCAGTACGAAGTTCAGGAGTTCCCATCGTGACGGGATAACTAGGTGAATTTGCAGAGTCTCTTAAAGCCTGCTGGATAAAGTCCGGGGTTGCATCAACAGGAGTTCCAACTGAGAGATCAATGATGCCTGCTGGATGTTCTTTCGCAGTTGCGCCATATGGAGCGAGCGCATCCCACGGAAAATCAGGAAGTTTGTGGCCCAAGAGCAGCTACATCTGGATGGTCGGTATTTGTCTCGCCGACCTTTGATGCTCCCCCAGGTGAACCGAGTTCGATAAAGAATTCTGTATTGATCTTCTTGTAGTTCTGCCACTGCCCTGGAACATCATCTTCGTAATAGATTGCTTCAACTGGGCAAACAGGTTCGCACGCACCACAGTCGACGCATTCGTCAGGCTGGATGTAGAGCATGCGGGTACCGTCATAGATACAGTCGACTGGGCACTCTTCGCGGCAAGACTTATCTTTAACATCCACGCATGGTTCTGCAATTACATATGTCACGAAAAGTCCTCCGGGAGCTATTTACGGTAGGCGATAATTCTAACCCTGCGAGAGCGCTCTTGCACGATTAGGGTTGGGCTATGTCCGGCAAAGTCTTGAGTCAGAGATGAATTTGCCCACCCAGATTGCCCAGGCGCTCGGCAAAAGAGTGACTATCCGGCTTCGCGATAACGACGCCTCTTTCCGAGATCTCGTTGGCGTTCTACAGAGTGAGACAACTCTGATTAACCGTCGGGGTGAAAGCATCACCTTTAGCCCAGATGACGCAGTCGCATTTCGAGTAATCCCAGTCTTCAATCGTCGCGATGCTTCGACAGGTTCACTATCGATGTACGACACGATGTCGCGAGCCCTGAAGATGATTTCTAGTCGCGATGGTGCAGTTCGAATTTACTGCTGCGGGCCAACTGTCTATCGCGATGCACACGTTGGAAATCTTCGCACCTTTCTCCTTTCAGATCTCATCTCTCGAACACTGCAAATGACTGGACTTGAAGTAACTCTCGTTCAGAACATCACCGATGTCGGACATATGGCTGATGACTTCTCCGAAGAAGACAAGATGTTGGCTGAATCTGAGAAAACAAGAATTGACCCCTTTGAAATTGCTCGCACATTCGAGGCGCGCTTTCACAAAGATTTACAACGACTCAATATTCAAGGCGCAGATTCTTACCCACGCGCATCAGAGAAAATGCCTCAGATGATCGCCGCTATTGAGAAGCTCATCGAGCTTAAACACGCATACATTGGAAGTGATGGGTCGGTCTATTTTGATGCAACATCATTTCCATCGTATGGCGCTTTAAGTGGCAACAAACTCGAAGCACTCAAACCAGGACATCGTTATGAATTCACGGATGAGGGCGGAAAGAGATTTCATGCTGATTGGGCGTTATGGAAACTAGCAGGTGCACGTACGCAAATGATTTGGGAATCACCCTGGGGCGCTGGTTTTCCTGGCTGGCATATTGAATGCAGTGCAATGTCCATTGAGCTCCTTGATGGTCATGTAGATCTTCATATCGGCGGCATAGATCTGCGCTTTCCTCACCACGAAAATGAACGTGCGCAATCTGATTCGCTGACTGGCGATGAAACGGTAGATACCTGGGTACATGGCGAGCACTTGCTCTTTGAAGGACGAAAGATGTCAAAGAGCGCTGGCAATGTGGTCCTACTTCAAGACGTGATTGATCGAGGACTGGATCCCCTTTCGCTTCGCTTTGCACTCCTTGAGAACCGCTATCGATCTCAAATGGATTTAAGTTGGGCATCTCTTGAAGCAGCGCACACAACCCTGAAACGTTGGCGGCAATTACTTGCAGATGCAGGTAACGGCGATGAATTAAAGTTTGATCAAGAGATTAGCGATGCGTTTACGACAGACCTGGATACTCCCCGCGCCATGCAGCGAATTCGTGCGATTGAAAAAGATTCAACAATTGGCGCACTTGATAAACGCGCGCTCTTCTTATTTGCCGATCAAGTGCTTGGTTTAGCGCTCGACCGTGGTGTCGAAAGAAAAGAGCCAAGCGCCGAGATTAAAGCCTTGCTTGCTGCTCGAATTAACGCACGTGCTGAAAAGAATTGGTCCTTGAGTGATTCGCTACGTGATCAACTCTTAGAAGCAGGTCTTGAGATTAAAGATGGAGCAAACGGGCAAGAGTGGAGCTGGCGTTAATTAGGGCCGTCGAGCTACAGCAAAGATTCCAGCTATAAATCCAAGAGCCAAGAGCGCACTTCCTGGGTTATCTCCTTGAATTAGTAACTCGTTTCCTACTCCAAAAGATCCAGCTTTAGCGATAACTGCAAGCCAAGTGATGAGCGCAAAGAACTTGTGGCGTCTCTTTCCCGTGTAGCGACCAACCCACCAAATTGCTAAGTAACTGGCAACGATGGCAACTATCGCACCTATTGGTGGAAGTGTTTGATGAATAAGCGTTGCTGAAAGCGCAGTTGCTACGCCAATGAAAATCGCATAAACGAAATTCATCGCGTGATATCTACGCCCGCAAAGAGATCTTGCTCGTAGCCCTTGTTATCAAAAGGTGCGGTCTTCTCGCCCTTAACCAAGGTGTAGTACTCGTATCCCCACACCTGTAAACCCAAATTGTTTGAGAGCGCAAAGAATGGCCCATCGACTTCAATCTGTGTTGCATGTGCGCGCATTGCATCCATCTTCTGCTCCACATATGCGTTTCCATCAACCATGGCATGAACGAATGAATCATCTTTAGCAAATGGAAGGTCTTCGGCCTTATCAGCACCAAAGAAATCAGAACCGACTTGCTTCATCGCATCGATGCCTTCTTGAATTACTGACATTGGCATCACATTCCAGTAAATCTTCTGAATGTTCCAAGATGATTTCTCAGCCGCGCTCATTGCAACCCGGTGAGCCTGAATGTGATCAGGGTGGCCATATCCGCCAAATTCATCATAGGTAATCAATACATGGGGCTTTACTTCATCAATGACTCGAACTAGATGGTCGGTAGCTTGATCAAAGTCAGCATTCCAAAATACATCCGCACGATTGTTGGGTTCAGTACCCATCATTCCGCTGTCGCGGTACTTGCTGAAGCCATCGCCTAGAAAGCGATGATCAGAAACCCCTAAAGCTTTCATGGCCACAGCTAGCTCTTCAACGCGATGATTTCCGAGTGAGTCAGTTGCATGTGCAGCTAGGTGAGCAAGATCCGGGACAAGGACTTCACCTTCTTCACCACGTGTACATGTCACTAGCGTGACTTGAGCACCAAGGGCTGCATACAACGCCATGGTGCTTCCGTTGTTGATGGTTTCGTCGTCAGGATGAGCATGCACGAGCAGCATGCGGTAACCCTTATAACTATTAAGCATTAGTAGACCGGAAGAGAAGTATCGATCTGCTTTGCCCATGCGATGACGCCGCCAGAAACATGAGAAGCATCAGCAAAGCCAGCGCTCTTCAGAATTGCAAGACACTCAGCTGAGCGAACGCCGCTCTTGCAGTGAAGAACGATTGGCTTATCTTGCGGAAGTGATGCGAGCACGCTTCCGTCGATAAATCCTTGCTTCGGAATCAAGTGAGCTGTTGGAATATTGACGATTTCGTACTCGCTAGGTTCGCGAACATCGATGAGATAGAAATCTTCTTTGCTATCGATCTTTGCCTTGAGCTCTTGAACAGTGATCGTTGAGCCAGTGCTTGCTTCCTGAGCTGCATCTGAAAGAGTTCCGCAGAACGCTTCATAGTCAGGAAGAAGTGCGTTTTGAGTCGCATTTTCGCTACAGAGTGGGCAGTTGGGATCTTTACGAACTTTAATCTTTCGGAATGTCATTTCAAGTGCGTCATAGACCATGAGTGAACCGATTAGTGGTTCGCCAACACCGGTGAGAACCTTGATTGCTTCTGTTGTTTGGATCGATCCAATAGTTGCGCAGAGAACTCCGAGCACGCCACCTTCAGCGCAGCTTGGAACCATCCCGGGAGGTGGTGGTTCTGGATAGAGGCAGCGATAGCAAGGACCGTACTCAGCCCAGAAAACGCTTGCCTGTCCATCGAAGCGATAAATCGAACCCCAGACATAAGGCTTCTTCAAAAGCACGCATGCATCGTTGACGAGGTAACGAGTTGCGAAGTTATCTGTTCCGTCGACGATGATGTCGTATTGAGAAAAAATCTCCATCACATTCGAGTTATCGAGACGAGTTTCGTGCAATACAACATTTACATAAGGATTAATCTCAGCGATTTTCTCTTTTGCGCTAAGTGCCTTGCTCTTTCCAATATCTGATTGGCCGTGAATGATCTGGCGCTGCAGATTAGATTCATCGACTGTATCGAACTCAACGATTCCGAGAGTTCCGACTCCGGCTGCCGCAAGATACATAAGTGCAGGAGAGCCCAATCCACCTGCGCCAACGCAGAGAACCTTTGCATTCATCAAGCGCTGCTGGCCAGCCATTGCAACATCAGGGATGATCAGGTGGCGGCTATAGCGGCGCACTTCATCAACGGTAAGCGCAGGGCCTGGTGTGACTAGCGGAGGCGTCTTCATGTCGGTAATTCTGCCTTACTGTGCCTTTCGTGGCGAATTCAGTACGATTCGCGGAATGACTACTGAAACTGCTTCTGCAAACAATTCGCGTTCAGATAAGTCGCGCCTTCCTCGCGATGAACGACGCGCAATTTTGCTCTCTGCCGCTCTCGAAGTTTTCACCGCTGCTGGCTATCACTCAGCTGCAATGGATGAAATCGCAGATCGAGCAAATGTCAGCAAGCCTGTTTTGTATCAGCACTTCCCTTCCAAGCTAGATCTCTATCTCGCTGTTCTCGATCTTCATATCGATTCACTTGTCTATGAAATTCAAAAGGCGATCTCTTCAACTCCTGATAACGAGCAACGTGTACACGTCACAATCGAGGCATACTTCAACTTTATTGAAAATGAGGGCGAAGCTTTTCGCCTGCTCTTTGAAAGCGATATGAGCGTCGAGCCACAGGTTCGCGAACGACTCAACCGAATGACGTACGACTGCGCAGCCGCCGTTTCTGGAGTTATCTCAAACGACACTGGACTTCCAAAGGAAGCAGCGATGATGCTCGGAGTCGGATTGATCGGTTATGTGCAAGTAACTGCTCGCCACTGGCTCGAGCGTGATAGCAAACTCTCTCGTCAGCAGGCCATGGAGCTTGTTGAGAACCTCATGTGGCGTGGAATTTCTGGATTTCCCCGCACTGACTCTTAGCGAATAAGATAGGCGCATGAGTTCAAAGAAATCAGAAAAAGCATCAAAGGTTCGTATTTCCATCACCAACGTTGGAAGTGAACTCTCTTTTGATTGTCCTTCGACTCCCGCTGAGATCAAAAGCGCAGTAACTGCAGCTCTCACAGCGCAGACTCCACTCTCTCTTCAAGATATTCAGGGACACGAGATCATCGTCCCTGCGGACAAGATTGGTTACGTCGAAATCGGCGAGCCAGCTGAGCGCCGCGTCGGTTTCGGCGTTGTGTAAGTGAGCCTGACTTTCGCTGACCTTCCTCTTCGTAAGGAAACAATTGCAGCTCTCGCAGAGCACGGATTTACTTCACCATTTCCAATTCAAGAGATGGTTATGCCTATCGCACTCGCTGATGGCGATGTCATCGGTCAAGCCAAGACCGGAACAGGAAAGACCCTTGCCTTTGGTATTCCTGTTATTGAACGCGTTATCGCTCCTAGTGATTCTGATTGGGCTGGGCTTCCCAATCAAGGTAAGCCACAAGTATTAATCGTTGTTCCAACTCGCGAACTCTGCGTGCAGGTTACAAAAGATATTGAGGAGCTCTCATTTAATCGCGGCATTCGTACGTTGGCTGTCTATGGTGGGCGCGCATTTGAACCTCAGATTGAAGCGCTCAATAACGGCGTTGAGATTGTTGTTGGAACTCCAGGTCGCCTTCTTGATCTCTATCGCCAAGGGCAACTCACGCTTAAATTCGTATCTCGCGTAGTACTTGATGAAGCAGATGAAATGCTCGATCTCGGCTTCTTGCCAGATGTAGAGAAGATTTTTACAAGCACTCCTGCACGTCAACAGACCATGCTCTTCTCGGCAACAATGCCTGGAGACATCATCGCTCTTGCACGTCGCTTTATGAATCAGCCTGTGCATATTCGCACTCAAGATAATGAAGATGAGGGCGCAGTTGTTTCACGTATCGAACAACATGTGGTCCGCGCTCACGCAATGGATAAAATCGAAATGCTTGCTCGTATCTTGCAGGCCAATGGTCGTGGACCCACAATCGTCTTCTGCCGCACCAAGCGCACAGCGCAAAAGACTTCAGATGACCTGATTGAGCGCGGTTTCCGTGCAGCGACAATTCACGGTGATCTCGGACAATCTGCGCGCGAAAAAGCCCTCAATGACTTTAAAGCAGGAAAATCAGATGTTCTGATTGCAACTGATGTCGCAGCGCGCGGTATCGATATCGATGGCATTACCCATGTTATTAACTACCAATGTCCTGAAGATGAGAAGACTTACGTTCACCGCATTGGTCGTACAGCTCGCGCTGGCGCGCACGGAATTGCAGTCACATTTGTTGATTGGGATGAACTCGCACGTTGGAAGATGATTGATACAGCTCTTGTTCTTGGACTTCCTGAACCAGTTGAAACGTATTCATCATCTGAGCATCTCTACGAAATGCTCAACATTCCAGCGGGTTCTACTGGACGCATGGTCAAAGCGCGCGCTCCTCAAGCAGAGAAGTCACAGTCAGATAGACCGAAGACTGAACGAACTCGATCTGAGAAGCCTGTTGAGGCTAAGAAACCTGCGGCAGAACGCGTAAAGCGCGAACGTACTCGTACAAAACGTATCTCTGAGTAAATAACTGTAGGGATAAAGTTTAGTTAAGCAGCCGCAAAAGCTTTAATAGCATTTGCGAGCATTTGTACCGCAATTGCTGCCAGCAAGAGTCCGGCAATACTTGCAAGCAGTGTGACGCCTGAATCCTTAATCAAACCAACAATCTTTGTTGATGCCATTAATACGGTTCCAATAATCAAGTGAACGGCCAGGATTGCGATGACAAGTCCAATAATTTGAGAGGTGGTATCTGCCTTCTGCACATAAATCATTGTGGCAACAATCGCGCCTGGGCCTGCAAGGAGCGGTGTGCCCAGCGGAACCATGCCGATGTTGTCACTTGATCCTTCGGTACCGGCGTTCTTATTTCCAGTAAGAAGTTGAAGTGCTACATAGAGAAGCAAGAGGCCGCCGGCTGCCTGTAACGCTTCGATAGAGACATTCATGTACTCCAAGATCAATTGTCCGAAGAGTGCAAAGGTGGCGATAACGAAGAGTGAAACACCTGCTGCTTGCCACGCCAGGCGCACGCGTTCGCGCGGCGATTTATCTCCTACTAGCCCTAAGAAGATAGGTGTTGCACCCGGCGGATCCATAATGACAAAAAGGGTGACAAAGGCCTGAGTAGCAAAGGTAACCGCTCCTAGTGAATTCATTTCTTAACAACCCTTCGTGCATTAGCAAGTGACTCTAACTGTTCCCATTGTGCCTGATGTGTTGTGTTTTCTGCTAAACCATTTAATTTGCCTGTGCCGTGATAATCACTTGAGCCCGTAGTAACTAAAGAAAGTTCGCGTGCAATGGCAATAAGAGTCTCTTGCTCTTCGGCATTTTGGTCTCTGTGATGCACTTCAATTCCGTTAAGCCCTGCAGACACTAAATCAGCGAAGGTGGAGGCATCTATCGTCTGGCCGCGGCGAGATGCAAATGGATGGGCGATGACCGCTACTCCCCCGGCTTTACGGATGGTTCGGATCGCGTCCTCTGGCGTTGGGGCAGCGTGTGTTACATAGTATTTAGAGTCATTGTTGAGTAAATCTAGGAAAGCTTCATCACGGCTAGCAACAACTCCGTTAGCAACTAAAGCATCGGCTAAATGAGGCCGACCAACTGTGGCGCCCTCAGGTGTTGAACGATAAACATCATCAAGTGAAATGTTGATTCCATCGGCACTTAGGAGTTCGACCATTTTACGCATGCGAGGAAGGCGCGTATCTCGCGAATCAGCAAGCATTTGTTGTATTTCGATATCTTCACCATCGAAGAGCAGACCGAGCATATGAACGCTAATTCCATCTGATGTAAGGCAGGAAACTTCTGCCCCTAAGACAAGTTCAATTTGAGGTTGAATCGCAGTAACTGCTTCCGCCCATCCAGCAGTCGAATCGTGATCTGTAATAGCTAGCGTCGTAATGCCTGCAGCTAGCGCCTTCTTTACTAAGGAGAAAGGCGAGTCGGTTCCATCGCTACAGGTGGTGTGGGTGTGAAGATCAATCATTCGTCGACCATAACGCTTTCAGGACGAGTGCGCAGGACTACCAAAATACATCCGCCCAGAATCAGAATTACCCCAGGAATAATCATGAGAGTTGGTTGCTTTCCAATATCAAATGCCATCGCAAGAATTGCCGCAACAGGCACTTCAAAGAAAACAATCATTGAAACAACTGCAGGTGAAACGCGCTTTAAAGTGATGTTAAACATCGTATGTCCAAGAATTTGTGCGCCCAAGATGAGCCCAATAAGAACCCACCACTCTTTTGCAACGAAGCCAAATATTGGGTATCCAGAAAGCAGCGTCATAGGAAGTGCCGTCATTGCGCACACAAAGTAGCAAATAGTTGTGTAAGAAGTTGTGGCAAGAGTTTTCTGTGCACGTGAACCAATCAACATATAAGCAGCTGCAAGAGCGCCAGAAATTAGCGCAGCGAGATCTCCCATAAATGATCGTCGATCAAGTTGTAGATCAATACCGGTCACGAGAAGTACGCCGCTAAAACTAATGAGCATTCCAAGCCAGGCTTTTGCTGGGATATGTCCGCCAGTGAGCTTTACAAAAAATGCAGCAAAGATTGGTTGTGTAGCCACAATCGCGGTTCCGGCAGTAACGCTGGTCATGCGCATGGAGAGGAAGAAGCCGACAAAGTGCACAGCAAGTACGACACCAGCCAATACCGCCCACTTCACACCTGTGCGATCGAGTTTATGTCGAAGAGCAAAAGGCAGGGTCATAAGTGAGCCGCCAAGATTGCGCCAGAAAATTAAGGTCGGGACAGGCATCGTGCTCAGTGCAATCAGCGGCCCCGATGAACCGATGCCGAATATTCCAATAATCAGGCGGATAAGGTCAGGCCGTGCGGGCAGTTCAGTGTGATTATGAACCGTTGCTCTCTGGACCTCTGACATAAGGCAAACCTAGCTGATACCTCAGCGGTTACTCTTATCCCATGAGCGGAAATAACATCAATCGAATATTTCTCGCCCGTCTTGCCGGAACTGCTGTTTTCGACCCCAATGGGGATCCTGTTGGCAAGGTGCGCGATGCTGTCGCGACCCTTCGTTCCAATAATCAATCTCCGCGCATCCTGGGACTCGTCGTTGAAGTACCTTTACGTCGACGCGTCTTTGTTCCAATCACTCGAGTAACTTCGATTGAATCTGGTGGCGTAGTAATTACAGGGCTACTAAACATGCGCCGATTTGAAACTCGCGCTGGTGAAATGCTCGTTCTTGGTGATCTCCTTGACCGAACAATCAATCTTCTTGAAAACAATGAAGAAGTTCTTGTTGAAGATATGGGCATGGAACAAAATCGCACTGGAGATTGGCTCATCACACGTGTTCACATTATGCGCAAGGGACGCGGTCTTCGCCGCAAGGGTGCAACTTCAACTGTTGCTTGGGAAGAGGTCACTGGTTTTGCTCAACATGAATCTAATCAAGGTGTCTCTAACTTGCTTTCAACTCTCTCTAATCTGCGAGCAGCCGACCTTGCAGCGGTAATTCAAGATCTCGCACCTAAGCGACGCGTTGAAGTTGCTCGCGCACTCGATGACGAACGCCTTGCTGATGTTCTTGAAGAAATGGATGAATCAGAGCGCGTTGCCCTCCTTGCTGAACTCGAAGGAGAACGCGCTGCCGATGTTCTTGAAGAGATGGATCCTGATGATGCTGCTGACTTGCTCCGCGAAATTGGAGAAGAACGCGCTCAAGAACTTATTGGTTTGATGGATCCAGAAGATGCAGAAGATGTATTGCGTCTGATGACTTACGAAGATTACTCAGCAGGCGGAATGATGACGACCGAACCAATTGTGATGTCTGCTGACTACACCGTTGCGGATGCCCTTGCTGCAGTGCGCCAAAGTGAGATTTCACCGGCGCTAGCTTCGCAGGTATTTATCGCGCGCCAACCGCTCGAGACTCCTACTGGTCGCTTTATCGGAATGGTTCATTACCAGCGCTTGTTACGCGAACCGCCATCAACTCTGTTGGGCTCGATTGTTGATACCAATACGCAAGGCGTAAATCCCGACGCATCCCTGCATGCAGTTTCGTCATACTTAGCTAGCTACAACTTACTTTCATTGCCAGTTATCGATGCCAATGACCGCCTCTTGGGCGCAGTTACCGTCGATGACGTGCTCGATCACTTGTTGCCTGAAAACTGGCGACATGACCACCGAGATTCTGCAGCGACAACTGCAGCCCTTGAAAGTATTGATACAAATTTCACTGAAAATTTCACTGAGGAGGTGTAACGATGGCACGCAACTTTGGTTTGGATACTCCGCGCGAAACTCGTCGTTCCCTCCGAGGAAATATCGACCCAGAGACTTTTGGTCGTCTCTCTGAGCGCTTTGCGCGTTTCTTAGGCACCGCGCGCTTCTTGGTTTATATGAGCTGTTTTGTAGTCAGCTGGGTCCTCTGGAACACACTTGCTCCTACCAGCATTAGATTCGATGAATATCCATTTATCTTTCTAACCCTGATTCTTTCATTGCAAGCTTCATACGCGGCGCCACTCATCTTGCTTGCACAAAATCGTCAAGCTGACCGTGATCGCATCGCGCTCAATGAAGATCGCGCTCAGAACGCTCGAAGCATTGCAGATACTGAATACCTCACTCGTGAGTTAGCAAGCCTTCGCATTGCTTTGGGTGATGTTGCTACTCGCGATTACATGCGTAATGAACTAGGCGATCTTGCAAAAGAGATTGTTGAAGAGTTACGCAAGCCCGAGTCTGACGCCAAGTAAAGACTTCTCGCGCACAATTAACTGAGAAACAATTGCTTCAATTGCCTTGGCACTTGGGCTATCAGGAGCCGACACAACTACTGGAGCACCAGCATCTCCACCTTCGCGAAGATCAGGGCTAAATGGAATCTTTCCAAGCAGTGGAACATCTGCGCCCACCAACTGAGAAAGACGACGGGAAGTTTCTTCTCCCCCGCCTTCACCGAAGAGCGATGTGAGTTCGCCGCACTTTGCGCATGGATACGCAGACATATTTTCAATCACACCAATAACGCGTTGGTGAATTTGGTGAGCAATGCGACCGGCACGTTCAGCAACTTCAGCTGCCGCAATTTGTGGAGTTGTTACTACAACGATTTCAGAGGAAGGCACGAGCTGACCTAATGAGATTGCAAGATCTCCGGTGCCTGGTGGAAGGTCGATGTAGAGAAGATCGAGATCTCCCCAGTAAGCATCGGAAAGCAACTGTTCGAGTACGCGGTGAAGAAGCGGTCCACGGTATGCGATTGCATCAGAACGTTCAGGCTTAAACATCTCCATAGAGACTGTCTTCACGCCGAAAGATTCGAGCGGAATAAACATTTGATCGATGGCTGTAGGTCTTTGGCCGATAAGACCCATGAGTCGAGGAATCGAATGGCCATAAACGTCTGCATCAAGAATTCCAACGCGTAGGCCTTTTTGCGCAGATGCAACGGCTAAATTGGCAGTCAATGAAGACTTTCCGACGCCACCTTTACCGGATGCAACACCGATAACGCGAGTAAGTGAATCCTTTTGAGCGAATGAGATAAAACTTTCGCGTCCATTGCGAAGTAGCTTTTTAATGTTGGCACGTTGCTCTTCATCCATCACGCCGAAATTGATTTCAACAGCAGAGATTCCTTCAACAGCTGTTACTGCAGCGCCAATATCTTTCTGAAGTCGATCCTTCATAGGACAGCCTGAGATTGTTAAGAGGATCTCTAGCTTTGCAGTAGAGCCTGAAATTTCAACTGACTTGACCATGCCAAGTTCAGGAAGAGCGCGATGGAGTTCAGGATCTTGGACAGTGGCAAGTGCTGCGTGAACTAATTCAAGAGTTGTCATAGAAGATCGGGATCAATTTTGGAAGATTTTTTTGAGATCGATGATGCTGGCTCATCATCCAGAACGCCAGCGAGTTGCTTCTGGATAAATTTCTTTGGACTTAAGTCTGTTGGCTTGAGATCTTCAAAACCAGGGCCAAGGTTGCCTTTGAGTTCCTCGGTAGCGCTGGTCGCCATCTGACGTGCACGCTTAATAAATTTAGCTGCATCAACAGCAATGTTAGGTAGGCGTTCTGGGCCCACCAAGATCATTGCGAGAATCGCAAGGCCTAAGATTTCACCGGCTCCGAAGTCAAAGAACATAGTGGCTAAACCCTACTCTGCTACTTCGATGCCGTCAGAACGAGGGTGACGGTCTTGGTAATTGCTCCGCGCTTATATGTGACTTTGATGCTATCTCCGACATTTTGCGCTCTGATGGCGACAATCAGCTCTTCCGGTGAAGTGATTGCTCTGCCTTCTATTTCAGTAATGATGTCTCCGGATTTCATGCCGGCTTTGGCTGCAGGGCCACCGCGCAGAACGGCGCTTGGAGTTTTAGCAATAAGAGCTCCTTCTCCTGAGAAATTCATATCAACGGAAATACCCATCACTGGATATGTTGCCTTTCCATTTTTGATCAATTGATCTGCAGTCTTTCGCGCTTGATTAATTGGAATTGCAAAGCCAAGTCCGATGGAGCCGGTCTGAGATGAGAAATTTGAACCCAGTGAGGCAATCGCTGAGTTAACGCCAATTACTGCACCTGTTGCATCAACGAGCGGTCCGCCAGAGTTACCTGGATTAATTGCAGCATCTGTTTGTAGGGCATTGATAAATGAATTCTCTTCACTAGATTCTCCTGCAGTCACAGCGCGATCTTTTGCGCTAATGATGCCGAGTGTGACAGTTCCAGAGAGTCCTAATGGAGATCCAATTGCAATTACAGAATCTCCGACAGCAACTTTCTCGCTATCTCCAAATTGAAGAGCCTTGAGCGATGCACCAATAATTTTAAGTACTGCAAGATCATAAGAACTATCGCGGCCGACAACTTTGGCATCGTATGCAGAGCCGTCGTTGAGGCGAACAGTGATATCTCCACCACTGGTTACGGAAGATGCGATGACGTGATTATTGGTAAGGATGTAACCGCTGCTATCGATTACAAATCCGGATCCAGTAGAACCGCCATCTGATGAACGAGCTTCAATAGATACGACAGATGGAAGTACTCGTTGTGCGATCTCAGCAACTGAACCCACAGGGCGCTCAATGGTTGAAGTAGATTTAACAAGATTTACCGAGTGGCCGAAGAGTGAGCCAGAAGATGCTGCGCCAAACGTTCCGCCGATGACTCCTGTTACAAGTGAGAGAACTATCGCTGATCGCAATGTGATATTTCTGCCAAGCCCACTCTTACTTGGAGCTACCCACCATGGTCCGCCGTTGTTTATGCTCATACCGTTTACTTTTCTATAACTTTGTGGCGAGCAGTAAGCCATCGCCTGTTGGAATCAGTGTAGTAACCCAAGCTTCGGTATCTAATTTGATTGATTTACCCGCTTCACGAAGTGCAATCGTCCTTGGATCGCGCTGTGCAGGATCTTGAACCTTTGAACCACCGAAGAAATTGTCGATGACGAAGACTCCGCCACTTCGCAGAACTCGATGTGCTTCAGAGATTGCAAAGCTGAGATCTTCTGGATTGTGTCGAAATACCACTAAGTCATATGCGCGATCTGTCAGCTTAGTCATGACATCCATGACTGAATTAGTAATGAGTCGAAAACGTGGCTGTGCAATATCAGCTTCAGCTAGCGCCATCTTTGCAATATTTGTATGTTCCATCTCATCATCAATCGAAGTGAGGGTTCCGCTTGCCATCATTCCTTCGAGTAACCACAAAGCGCCAACACCTGAGCCAGTTCCGATTTCTACAACTGATTGAGCACTGAGCTGATGAGCTAGGTGGCGAAGATAGGCGCCTGTTCCTTGGGTGACATCAATTGCACCGAGCTCGAGGCCTCGTGCTCGAGCTGCTGCCTTTATCGCATCTTCTGCAATAAAGGACTCTGCATAAGAATGCGGTGAGATGTTCATGAGAGGGACAATATCCAATCGATGAAGAAACGCACGCCGAAACCGGTTCCACCCTTGGCGTTTTCTCCTGAATCAGTTTCGCTGCGCCCTGTTCCCGCAATATCAAGGTGCACCCATCGGCAATCACCAACGAAATGTTCGAGATAGAGAGCCGCTGTCACAGATCCTGCTGAGTAATTTCCTTTATCTGCGGCGTGGTTGAGATCAGCCACATCACTTTCAAGTGAATCTGCATAGTCATCAATAAGTGGCATCTGCCAGACACGTTCGCCAGAAGCTTCACCAATGGTAACGAGCTCCTGAGCCAACTTATTATCACGAGAGTAAAGAGCTGCATATTGGCGGCCAAGTCCAAGTGTTGCTGACCCTGTCAAAGTTGCAATATCAAAGAGGTAATCAGGATCGAGATTAGCGACAGCGTAAGCCAAACCATCTGCAAGAACTAGTCGTCCTTCCGCATCGGTGTTAATGATTTCGACAGTTTTACCGCCGTACTGGGTAATGACATCTGATGGTCGCTGCGATGTACCTGAAAGTGCATTCTCTGCGCACATCATGAGAACAGTAACTTTTACTTGAGGTTGCAAATCAGGAAGTGCACTAATTGTGGCAAGCGCAGCGGCTGCACCAGCCATATCGCTCTTCATTGCAGTCATGAATTCATAAGGTCGCTTGAGTGAGACTCCGCCAGTATCGAAGGTGATTCCTTTTCCGACAATCACAACGTGAGGAAGTGCTGCTGCGCTTCGAGCTTTTCCTTTTGGAATATAGGTCAACTCAATAAATCGTGGCCCTGGTTTTGGTGATGAATTTCCAACTGCGCGTAAGCCACCGAAAGGTGCGAGCTGTTTTCCAGAAAGAACTGAAATTGCCAAACCTTTTTCGTCGGCAATCTTCTTTGCTTCTTCTGCCATCCAGAGTGGGTTCTTAATATTTGATGGTGTATGAATCAGGTCGCGTGCCGTGTAGAGAGCGCGCGCGATAACACCCGCTTCGGTAACTGAAGCAGAGTCTTTAGTCGCGATGGCGACAGTTGGAAGCTCTGTTGGCTTTCCTGTCTTGAGATTCCACAAATAAGCACCGAGAAGGATTGAAACACCATGCGCGCGAATTTCTGCTCGGGATTCGGCAATGAGTGTGATGAGCTCGATTGCTTTTCCGCGAACTTTCTTTCCGAGTGCTGCACCAGCTGTGCGGAGAGCTGGAAGTGAACCATCGCCAGTGCCAACCAAATACAAACGATCTACTTGTGTGCCATCGTGAAGCACCGGGATTTCAAATAGTTCGCCTGCTTTGCCTGAAGGTTGAAAGAAAGTTACTTCATCAACAAGGCTAATTTCAAAATGCTTTTCAATCGCTGAGATCAAACGTGAGTTGCCGATGAACTCGACAGGGCCATCTCCGCTCTTTGTAAATCCAAGAGCTAAAACATCTGCACTGATAAGTGAATCTAAATCAGGTGCGACTGTGTGAAGAATTTTCTGTAATCCGCTCTACTTCTTAATGAGAGCAACAGCGGCTTCTAGAGCAGCGCTGAGGTTATTTGCTTCCTGTGGATTGAGTTCAACCACGAGGCGTCCGCCACCTTCGAGAGGGATTCGCATCACGAGCGAACGAGCTTCCTTGGTCACTTCCATCGGCCCATCGCCTGTACGAGGTTTCATAGCTGCCATGGTGGGGACTCCTTGTTTGCTCTTACTTCGGGTGGGGAAACTTTCTTAAGGAAAGCTACAGGGAGAAGTATCTCGCAGAATGAGCCATGGGTGAAATCGAAGGAAGTGGGGGCTAGAGACCTAAAGCCCCCGTGAGGCGGGCCTTTCCAGACTCAATCACCGCAATTACTGAGCGCTCAGGGACAGATAAGAGGGCGGCAATTTCAGAACTGCTCTGTGAACGCAGATAGTGAAGGGTCAATATGAATCGTTCTTCTTCGGGCAGAGCAGCGAGGACTTCAGCCAAAGATTGTGGATTGCTGGCGCCGCTCATAGGTATAGAGGTTACTCGCTAGATTCTTAAAGAAAGCGAGGAAAAGGGTGACTTAAGTGAAAGATCGCGCAAAACGCGCGAGAGATATGCGAACGCCCACGTATAGAAAGGGTGCAATGAGGGCGAATAACACCTTGGGTGCCTGGATTGTTTCTGACCAGTCAAAGCGTGTTGCGTTCGCTTCTATTTTAATTAACTGGAAAGTCCCAGTTCCTTTCAGAATTTTTCCGACGTGTTCGACATCGCAACGATGTGGGGGTTGCCACTTCGTAACAACCATGAGATCAAGAAGTCCTAAGAATCCGAACCGTGGATAAATGCGATGCAAGGGCCCTGTAAATGCTGCGATAGATGTTCCGATGCCTTCGGTTTTTGTCGATGTTACCCAGACTTTTGTCTGCAACATCCATTCACCTTGTGATTGCCAGTCAGCAATCTTCTCCCAGACTGAATCAACTGGCGCAGGAACTGTGAGACTGATTGAGAGAGTGTTACTTGCCATGAGCAACCGCTACAGCTTCTTCAACAGAAGTTGCCCAATGCAAGAGATCGCGCATTCCGGGCTTAACAAAATTCTCATTTTCAAGATGTTCTACAAGTGCATGTAGCGGCTGATAAACGCCATATGGATCAAGAATGATCACTGGCTTATCGTGGAATTTTAGGTAACGACCGACCCAGATTTCAAAGAGTTCTTCGAGAGTTCCGAGCCCACCTGGCAAAGTTATAAAGGCATCAGAGAGATCTTCAATCTTTGCCTTTCTTGTGCGCATTGAATCGACGACAATAAGTTCATCGCTATCGTGGTCTGCAAATTCAATATCGACCAACTTCTGAGGAATGATTCCGATTGTCCGGCCGCCCACACTTCTTGCGCCGCGCGAGATCGCACCCATGGCAGAAATATGGCCTCCGCCAGAAACTAATTCAGCGCCACTGCGTGCAATTCCTGAGCCAAGTTCGAATGCTAAGTCGATAAATTTAGAGTCGATAGTCGGTGAGGAAGAACAGAACACTGCAATGCGCATGAGGCACAGGATAGGGGTTAGGCTTAGAACATGTCTTCTTTAGCTCACGGTCACGGAATAGCGACAATTGCAGGATCAACAGTTCTTGATGTCTGGTTTCCAGCACCTGCTTTAGGTGCTCTCACTGGAAATCCTGATTCATCTCTCGCTGCAATGGTGGGAAGCGATGATGCTCGAGGTGTAACTCGTGAATTGGTTTCACTCGAAATTGATCTTACTGAAGCTCCAAAAGATGCGCGTGATGCATACCTTCGCCTTCATCTTCTTTCGCACCGACTTGTAAAACCTCACGGTCAATCACTTGATGGAATTTTTGGACTACTCGCAAACGTGGTCTGGACTTCTGCAGGACCTTGCGCAGTCGATGGATTTGAAGTCACCCGCGCACGACTTAAAGCGAAGTATGGCCATCTCACAGTATTTGCTATCGATAAGTTCCCACGCATGGTTGATTATGTAATTCCATCAGGTGTACGAATTGCCGATGCTGACCGTGTTCGCCTCGGCGCTCACCTTGCATCAGGAACAACTGTGATGCATGAAGGATTTATCAACTTTAATGCCGGCACTTTGGGCGCATCAATGGTTGAAGGTCGTATTTCTGCTGGCGTTGTTGTCGGAGATGGCACAGATGTAGGCGGCGGTGCATCCATTATGGGAACGCTCAGCGGTGGCGGAAAAGAAGTTATTTCAATCGGCGAAAAGTGCCTTCTCGGTGCCAATTCAGGTCTTGGAATCTCACTTGGCGATAACTGCGTCATTGAAGCTGGTACTTACATCACCGCAGCAGCAAAGGTGAAGTTACCTGATGGTGAAGTCGTTAAGGCTGGATCTCTATCAGGTGCAAACAATCTTCTCTTCCGCAGAAATTCTCTTACTGGTGGACTTGAAGCTGTTATGCGCACAGGTACTTGGGGCGGTTTAAATTCTGTCCTGCATGCTAACTAAGCCTTACTGCGTAGCTAGTTGAAAGTACGGTGAAGGAATCTTCACACGACTTCTGAAGGTATCGCCTCGTAATAATTTCGTTGAACCTGAAGATGAAGTTCCCTTTATGTAAGTAACTGCTCCTGCAGAATTGCGAGACACAATTTCCAGAGTGACTACATCGGGAAGCAGAAATGCTTTCTTCACCAGCTCTTGTGTTGTAGATGCCTTCCACTGAGCAAATCTGGGATTGAGTTTAGGATCTAATCCAGCTGGATCTGGAACAGACTGCGTATAAGAAGTTGCCTGGCCCCAAGCATCCAAAGTTGTCTGCGTTGCTCCTCCAGATGAAGATGAGTAGTAGGCCTGAATAGGCTTTCCTGAAGCGAGGATGACAAGGCTTGTTGCTGTGTCGATATGGGTGCGATTCACGGCAGATTTCCAGAGTTGGCCAATCTTCGGCTCGCTCTCTTTCAAATAGCCTACAAAATTCTGATCAGCGATATGTGAATACACATGACAATCACATGATGGCTTAATTGTAGAAATCTTAGAGAGTGCATATGAACGAGAAGCAATCACCTGTGCCTCAAGAGCTGCTGCTGGCCAGGCAGAAGACATCTCGCTAATTCCCCATAGATACTCGTCATGAAGGCTTAAAGAATTTGTTACTTCGATTGCACCCTTCACTACTTTCATCTGCATCTGCCCGTAGCGATATCTTGCAGAATCGCCAGGTTGAGAGAAAGTCATTACTGCATTTGGTCCAGTCCATCGAATAGTGAAAATCTTTCCAGTGACAGGACCGACTATGTTCTGCGCGGCATCTAAACGAAACGATGCTTTCTGACGGGTTCCGAATACAGCAACAGGTGCAATATCCGTCACGCCCGTAACCTCTCCAGCATAAATCTGGATTGATGATTCAGGAGTGGCTGTCACAAAAGAAACAGAGCGAAGTAAGTGTCCGATATTTACTCGTATCGTGTGGCTATCTACATACGGAGCCACAACAACATCTTTGTAGTAATAGTTGAGGATTCCAGTTGCTGATTCGCCAGCGAGTGCCAGAGCGCGAGCTCCCATCTGGCTCATACCGACCCCGTGACCATAACCAGATCCCGTAAAGGAAAATGTCGCAGGAGTTTCAGCGCGCGAGATTGGTGAAACTATAAATGTTGCAGCAAGGAGTAAAACTCCGGCTCTAAACATCCTCATCTGATGATGCGCTCTTTCTTGCATTCACGAATTCACGATACGACGCAATAACTTCAGTTGGATTTCCTCGCGCCATCAATTTACCTTTATCGAGCCAAATGACTTCATTACAGATATCTTCAATAGTGGCCAGCGCATGGCTCACAAGAATCAGTGCTCTATCTGCGGTGCGAAGCTCCTTGATGCGATTAAGGCTCTTCTCCTTAAACTTCGCATCTCCGGTGCTGAGAGCTTCATCAATTATCAAAATATCTGGTTCTACTACCGCTGCAACCGAGAAGGCAAGGCGTGCATACATTCCAGATGAATAAGTACGCATAGGCGCATCAATTGCCTCGCCGAGTTCTGAGAATTCAGCGATTGCATCGAAATTCTTATCGATATCTTCGCGCGACATTCCGGCAGCAAGGCCACCTAGATAGACGTTATCTCGCCCCGTCATCGATGGATTGAAGCCAACACCCAACGCTAAGAGAGTGCTGACGCTTCCATAGACTTCAACGCGTCCTTGAGTCGGAGGAACAATGCCCGAGATCACGCGCATTAATGAAGATTTACCAGCTCCATTAGAACCGATGATGCCAAGGACTGTTCCGTAATGAACATCTACAGAGACATCATTAAGCGCTTTGACGATACGAGTGTGTTTCTTTCCGCGTCCGAGAGATTTAATGCGCGCTTTAAGGGTTGGCTTCTTATCAATCGAAGTTGTGTAAGTAAGCCCAAGATCTTTTACAGAAACTGCAAGGCTTTGAGGAGTATGTGTGTGGCTATAGGCGGACAGCGAAATCACGCTCCCTCGATAGGAAGAAGTATGAACCAACTGTGAAGAGGCTAAGCGCCCACACGGATGCGTGCACCATTCCAAATACAGTTGGAGCCTGCGCATGTACCAAGACACGTGACCAGGAATCAAGAAGATAGAAGATCGGGTTAGCTATCTCAAAAGTCTTAATTCGATCAGAGATGCTAGAAGCAACATAAAGAATTGGAGATAAATACAGAAGGCTTCGAGTCAGATATGGAAGCATGCTTGAAATATCTCGAAAGTACACATTGATACAAGAGATAAGAATGGCCATTCCCAAAGCCATTACAAGTGCGATGGCCAAGATTGGAATGGCCCACAACATCTGCCACGAATAAGGAAGTCCGATGAAAAGGTGGATGACTCCGAAGACAATAATTGTGGGAATAAATTTAAAGAGTGCAATGACAGTTGCAGAAATTGGCAACATCACTCGAGGAAAAGAAGTATTCATGATCAAGCGCTGGCCAGAGGTAATTGCCTTCACTCCACCTGTGAGGCTATTTGAAACCAAATAGAAGAGGAAGAGGCTTGCCGTTAGGTGGCCGAAACGAGTGGCATCGCTATTTCCGCCGATGACATAAATCAGGAGGAAGTAGACGGCAGAGAGAAGAAGTGGGTTGAGGACTAGCCACAATTGCCCAAAGACAGATCCGTAATTCTGCTCGCGCAGTTCAGATCGTGAGAACTCAGAGATAAATGTTCGGCGAGACCAGAGAGAGCGCATGTACTCGCGCATAGGCGGCAAGCCTGCGCGAAATGGCTCGTATACAACTACTGGCTTCTCCACGTGCGAAAGGCTACCGCAGCGGTGGTGTCCTTATTCAGATGCGGGAACGAGAGTCTTTGGTGAAGAAATAAATCCAGCGCCCCAAGCGAAGTGCATGGTCGGAATTACAGCCAAGAGCAAGAAATATTCACGCAAGTTCGAGGCGATTTTGATAGAGGCGAGTAGAACAAAGAGTGCATATATCGCAGCTGGGGTGAAAAGAATTGGCGCAATAAATCCAGCTAGTAGCGAAACAGAGAAACCGACAAGAGCAAATGGTGGAGCGAGGTAGCGATAGTTAATGGTCCCACTGTGTTTTCTTGAAACAACTCGGCGCCAGCGACCGTATTCAAAATATTGTTTCGCGAGAGCTTTTACAGTTGATCGAGGGCGATATGTGACATGCAGCCTTGGATCAAAGTAAACAACTCCGCCATTTTCACGCAAACGGAAATTTAGTTCCCAATCTTGGGCGCGAGTAAATCGCTCATCGAAGCCACCAATTTCAAGGAGTGCTTCTCGTCTAAATGCGCCTAGGTACACGGTGTCGACCACACCGGCTTCTCCCCCAGTGTGGAAACGTGATGCACCAACGCCGAGTGGGCTGCGCATCGCACCTGCAACAGCATTTTCAAAGGGTGTTGTACCAACGGCTGCCATTACTCCACCCACATTTACAGCTCCGGTCTTGTTGAGAATTTCAACGACGAGCGAAAGATAATTGTTTGGAATCTGCGCATGTCCATCTACACGAACAATGACGGGGCTCTGTGATTTCTTCAATGCAAGATTTAATCCAGCAGCTGTTCGTCCTGTCGGATTTGCGACAATTACTACACGGGAATCTTGCTGTGATAGTTGCTGAGCAATTTCAAGGGTTCGATCATGCGAAGGACCGACTGCCAGAATTACTTCTGTCTTACCTTGATAATCCTGAGAAAGTATTGAGTCGATGGCACCTTTGAGATGTGCTTCTTCATTGAGAATTGGAAGTATGACGCTGATAGCTGGATGCGGTGAGCCAATTAACTCGTGAGTTGGTGTCGCCATAACCCCTCCACGCTATCGTCCAAGTACCCTACGGATGTGAAATC
>CAZAET010000005.1:0-20099 GCA_964484215.1 uncultured Candidatus Planktophila sp.
TACGTTGCGATCTCAATGTTCCTTTGAAAGAAGGAAAGATCACTGATGATGGCCGTATCCGCGCTTCACTTCCGACTATCAATGCGCTCCTTGAAAAAGGTGCAAGTATTGTTATTGCAGCTCATCTAGGTCGACCAAAAGGCGAGGCAAAACCTGAACTTTCACTTGCACCTGTTGCAGTTCGTCTCTCTGAACTTCTTGGAAAGCCTGTGCAATTTGCAGGTGCAATCACTGGCGCAGATGTCACAGCGAAAGCTGAGGCACTTGTAGCGGGCGAGGTTCTCCTTCTAGAAAATATTCGTTTTAGTGCAGCCGAAACATCTAAGGATGAATCAGAGCGCGCCGCACTCGCTACAGAGCTTGCAAAGCTTGCTGATTTCTATGTTGGCGATGGTTTCGGCGCCGTGCACCGTAAGCACGCCTCCGTATTTGATCTAGCGAAACTTCTCCCACATGCTGCAGGAACACTCGTTGCTGCGGAAGTTGAAGTGCTCAAGAAGCTCACCATCGATCCAGTTCGCCCATATGGGGTAGTTCTTGGTGGCTCAAAGGTTTCAGACAAGATTGGCGTTATCTCAAACCTTCTTGGAAAAGTTGATGTCATGGCTATCGGTGGCGGAATGCTCTTTACCTTCCTTGCAGCACAAGGCAAAGAGATTGGTTCCTCACTCGTAGAACGCGACCTCATTGATACCGTCAAAGGTCTCATTAAGCAGGCTGAAGATTCCGGAGTGAAGCTCTTGCTTCCAACGGATATTGTCGTTGCTCCAACATTTTCTGCAGATGCAACACCTACTTTGGTAAAAGCTGATGCAATCCCTGCAGATCAGATGGGTCTTGATATTGGACCTGAAACGGCAGCGGCATTTGCTGCAGCAATCAAGACATGTAAGACAGTATTCTGGAACGGTCCTATGGGCGTCTTTGAATTTCCTAACTTTGCCCATGGAACAAAGGTTGTTGCGCAAGCGCTGACTGAAGTTCCTGGAATCTCAGTTGTCGGCGGTGGCGACTCAGCCGCAGCTGTTCGCGCACTCGGTTTTGCAGATTCTGCATTCGGTTACATCTCAACTGGCGGTGGAGCATCACTTGAATATCTCGAAGGCAAAGAACTTCCAGGTCTGACAGCGCTCGATCTATAACCTTTAATTTTCACGTAACAACGACGAAGGAGTAACAATGCGTAAACCACTCATGGCTGGTAACTGGAAGATGAACCTCAATCACCTCGAGGCGATTGCAGTTGCACAGAAGCTTGTCTACTCACTTGAAGATAAGGATTACGACGCAGTAGACGTTGCAATCATTCCTCCCTTTACAGATATTCGTTCTATCCAAACTATGGTCGATGGTGATCGCCTCCGTCTTCAGTATGGTGCACAAGATCTTTCGCCGGAAAGCTCAGGCGCATTTACTGGTGATATCTCGGGCTCAATGCTTGCAAAGCTTGGCTGCACATTCGTTGTTATTGGTCACTCAGAGCGCCGCGCAATCCATCATGAAGATGATGCACTCATCAATCGCAAGATTAAGGCTGCTCTTGCAAACGAACTCACACCTATTTTCTGCGTTGGCGAAGAGCTAGCAATCCGCGAATCAGGAACTCATGTGTCACATGTAATCCGTCAGGTTCGTGCAGGCCTTGAAGGCTTCCATAAGCCAGACCTCAAGAAGATCGTTATTGCATACGAACCAGTCTGGGCAATCGGCACAGGAAAGACAGCAACGCCTGAAGATGCACAAGAAGTATGTGCAGCTATCCGCGAAGAAGTAGAGCAGATCGGTTCATCCGAAATCGCATCGAATATGCGCATCCTCTACGGTGGTTCTGTGAAGTCTGCAAATATCGTCGAAATCATGAAGCAGGCCGATGTCGATGGCGCTCTCATTGGGGGAGCAAGCCTTGACCCTGAAGAGCTGGCGAAGATCGTTAAGTTCCACGCTCAGGCGTAGTTCGTATCTAATTCCTATTTAATTTAAGGCTTTCCAGTTCATTCGGGTATCCTGTACCCCTACCTCTAGAGGAGTTTTACGCATGGCTTTAGCTCTATCAATCTTTCTTGTCATCACTAGCGTCTTGATGATTCTTCTCGTCTTGCTTCACAAGGGCAAAGGTTCAGGCCTCTCCGATCTATTCGGTGGCGGCGTCTCATCAAACTACGGCGGATCATCTGTCGTCGAGCGAAACCTTGATCGAATCACAATCGTCGTAGGCGGGCTCTGGTTCGCTGGCGTTGTTAGCCTCTCACTTGTTTTGAAGGGTTAATCCATGGCAAGTGCAATTCGCGGAAGTCGTGTCGGCGCCGGCCCAATGGGCGAAGCTGAGCGCGGAGATCAGATTGAGCGCGCAACAGTTTCGTACTGGTGCGCCAATGGCCATGAAGTTCGTCCATCATTTGCAGTTGAAGAAACTGTAGTTATTCCCGATCAGTGGGATTGCCCTAAGTGCGGTCTTCCTGCAGGTCGCGATAAGAACAATCCACCAAGTGCCGTAGTAAATATTCCTTACAAGACTCACCTTGCTTATGTAAAAGAGCGTCGCTCAGATAAAGAAGGCGAGAAGATTCTAGAAGATGCTCTTCGCAAACTTCGTGGAGACGATATCGAGTAATCGATCTCTATAGAGATCGGGCAGCTGCCAAGATTTCATCAATACCCGCACTTCGTTTCTGCAGATGCAGACGAAGGAGCGGGTATTTTCTTGTAGCTAGCGCACGGTTATCACCGATTGCCTGAGCAAAGAGAAGAGTGCGAAGACTGTAGCTACGACCTGGAATCTCGTAATCAATGGAAGTCTCACCAGTGATCTGAAGGAATGAGCCATTCTTCTGGCCGCCCTTATGGAATTGACCTGTCGAGTGCATGAAACGTGGACCCCAACCAAATGAAGTTGGGTGGCCAGATTTCTCGGCAAGTATCGAACGAAGTTCTGCAATCTTTACATCATCGCGACGATCGAGATACGCCATGATTGCGATGTAACCACCATCTTTCACATCTTCAATAAACGTTGCGAGTGCATCCTTGAGTGATTGTCCATCACCGAAGATTTCGACTGACTTCTCAGCACATGCAGGAGTGAGAACCGGTACAGAGTTATTCCATTCAGTTAAACAAGCCGCGGTCTGTTCTTTTGCTTCAGTAACATTTGGTTGATTGAAGGGATCAATCTTGAGCGCAGCTCCAATAAGAGCAGTGACCCACTCCCAGAAAATAAAGTGAGCACCAAGAGGACCCTCAACAGTGAGATCCGTAGAAGTTCCTGCATATGCCACGGTGAAAGATCCGCCAACTTTGGCACGAGCGCTATCTTCAGTAGCAATAGGTAAGCGCCCAATCGAATCTTTACCGGTTGATTCAGCGATGAGCTGCTCGATCCAATCTGACAGCCCTGGAACCGCTGAACCTGCATCAGTGAAAGCAATGTATTGCTCTGCTTGGGTAACGAGCAGGTATGCAACATCAAGTATCACCTGATCATCTGTGAGAAAGGCACTTTTTTCTGCCCGAGCATCTGCGAGCAAGTCAGCAATGGGCGCTCCAACGAGAGCGGATGGAAGTAATCCGAATGCGCTCAATACGCTAAATCGTCCACCGACATTCGGATCTGCATTGATTACCGAATATCCATCTGCTCGAACTTCGATATCAAGGGGAGAGCCAGGATCGGTGACAAAGAGCATGTGGTCAACGGGGCTAAGTCCAGCTTTTTCAAATTGCGATTGGAAGAGTGCGCGCTGTGAAGAAGTTTCTATTGTTGATCCAGATTTCGAACTTACAACAACAACAGTTTTGGCTAAATCGCTACCAATGGCGTGCTGCGCATAGTTGGGATCTGTTGAATCGAAGATGAAGATATCTTTCTTATAGGTAAGTGCAATTACTTCAGGTCCGAGGGATGAACCACCCATGCCACATAGAACTACTCGTGAATATGAAGAGAACTTCGCCACAAGATCTGCAATCTGGGGGAGTAGCTCTTGTGATGCTTCAGGTAGATCTACCCAGTTGAGGCGAATGGCTGCTTCAGCAGCTGCCTTCGAACCCCACGTCTGCGAATCTTTCTTAGCAATTCGTGGGTGTGCTTCGCGAAGCTTGCGATAAATATCGCTCTCGCGATCAACTGCTGCAAGCGATGGACCTGAAATCTTCATTACGCAAGAGCCTTCTTTACATCTGCCACTACGCGCTCTGATGTAAGCCCGAACTCAGTAAAGAGCTTGCCAGCAGCAGCTGATGCGCCCCAATGATCGAGTGAAATGATGATTCCTGAATCACCGACGTATTCACGCCATCCGAGAGCGATACCAGCTTCGATGCTGACTCGAAGAGTCGAAGTCGAAATAACTGATTCGCGATAAGAGGCAGGCTGTTCGTTAAACCATTCAAGACATGGAGCGCTCACTACTCGTGTTGCCACACCTTCTGCTTCAAGTGCGATCTGCGCATCGAGTGCAATGCCAACTTCAGAACCTGTCGCAATGATCGTCACCTTTGCAGCAGTTGATGACTCTTTGAGGATGTAAGCACCCTTTTCTACGCCGCTTGCCGCGCCATGCGTTGTGCGATCGACGGTACGAAGATTCTGACGTGAGAGCAGGAATCCAGCTGGCTTATTTCGTTTAATGACAGCTTTCCAAGCTTCAGCAACTTCATTTGCATCAGCCGGACGAAGCACAGCAAAGTTAGGGATTGCGCGAAGTGCAGCAAAGTGTTCGATTGGCTGGTGAGTTGGACCATCTTCTCCAACACCAATTGAATCGTGAGTCCATACAAATGTTGATGGAATATCCATGATTGCGGCAAGGCGTACAGATGGTCGCATGTAATCGCTAAAGACGGCGAAGGTTCCGCCGAATGAACGTGAAAGACCGTGGAGTGCGATTCCGTTAAGAATTGATCCCATTGCATGTTCACGAATACCGAAGTGGATGATGCGACCGTAAGGGTCTGCGTTCTTCATATCACTCGTTGCAGGCAAGAAAGAGTTGCCGCCTTCGATAGTTGTCATATTTGAATCAGCAAGGTCTGCCGAGCCTCCCCAGAACTCTGGGAGAGCTTTGGCAATTGCATTAATGACGTGGCCTGATGCGGTACGTGTTGCTACATCTTTTCCAGCTTCAAAAACTGGAAGTGATGCTTCCCAACCTGCAGGAAGTTCGCGAGCGACAAGTCGCTTCAGAAGTGATGCGCGTTCTGGATTCGCACTCTGCCACTGAGCAAATTTGCCATCCCACTCTTTACGAATCGCTGCTCCGCGGTCTTTGACAGAACGAACATGAGCAAAGACATCTGCTGGCATCGCAAACTTCTCGTCAGGGTTAAGACCCAACTCCTTCTTTGTTGCTGCAATCTCTTCATCGCCGAGGGCTGATCCATGTGACTTTGCAGTTCCGCGAAGTTTTGGGGCTGGCCACGCAATAGTTGAGTGCATGCGAATGAGTGATGGCTTTGTCAGTTCAGCCTTAGCTGCCAGCATCGCCTTGTCGAGAGATTCAAGATCAACGTTTCCATCAGCAAGTGCTGGAACTTCAATAACATGCCAGCCATATGCGCGGTAGCGAGCTGCAACATCTTCTGTAAATGAAACGTGAGTGTCGCCTTCAATTGAAATTCTGTTGTCATCATAAATAACATTGAGATTACCGAGCGCTTGTGTTCCAGCTAGAGATGATGCTTCTCCTGATACACCTTCTTGCAGGTCGCCATCAGAACAGATGACCCAGATTGAGTGATCGAAAATAGATGTGCCAACTGCTGCTTCAGGATCGAGCAAGCCACGTTCGTAACGTGCTGCCATTGCAAAACCAACTGACGTTGCAACGCCTGCACCCAATGGGCCGGTTGTCATTTCAACACCTGCAGTGTGGCCAAATTCTGGGTGTCCTGGAGTGAGCGATCCCCACGTGCGGAATGACTGAATATCTTCCATCTCGAGTCCGTAGCCGCTGAAGAAGAGCTGTGTGTAGAGCGTCATTGAAGAGTGACCGCATGACAAGATGAAGCGGTCGCGACCTAGCCATTGTGGGTCTGATGGATCGTGGATGAGATGACGTTGAAAGAGGTTATAGGCAACTGGAGCAAGTGCCATCGCTGTTCCTGGGTGGCCGTTGCCAACCTTCTGAACCGCATCCATAGCAAGTGCGCGAGCATATGCAACTGCGCGATCGTCTAGTTCGGTCCAACCATTGATCTTTGTCATCTTCTTCTCCTTATGCCGCTTTACGAACCACTGAAAGTCGGATGCGCCACGCTGCGATCCATACGAGTACTGAACCAAGTAAATGAAGGACTACAAGCCCTTCGGGAACTCCGAGGAAATATTGAATGTAACCGAGGCCGCCCTGTGCAATTGCGAGAACGAGAAAAATTCTTAGCCAACGCTTAGTCTCGAAATTTAAACTCTTTGAAAAAAGAAAAACGATTGTTATACCCATCAATAACCAAACTGAAAGGCTGTGAAAGCGAGTGATTGTGGTGATCGCAAAATCTAAACGGGGCGCATCAACATCACCGGCATGAGGACCGCTACCAGTCACGAGTGTTCCGATTGTGATTGCGATAAATGCGACGTTGATGTGCGCAAGCGATAGACGTGAAATTCGAACTTGTGTTGATGATGTGCGCACATATGGATGATGTCGACGCGAATGCAGAGATGTTGCTGCTGCGATAAGAAGAATGGACAGAAGCAGATGCGAACCAACAGCTAACGGGTTGAGATCAGTTAAAACTGTAATCCCACCCAAAACGCCTTGACCAAGAATTCCAAGCACTTGTGTTGCTCCAAGGAATCTGAGATCTCGACGTCCGGCTCGCAAAATTGCGATGACGGTTGCAAGGGCAGCGAAGAGCAGCGCGAAAGTAAGCAACCTATTTCCAAATTCAATCCAAGCGTGCAACGCACCTTCAGCCTGTCCAGGAACCGGTGTGTATGAGCCAGGGGTGCACTCGGGCCAAGTGGGGCAGCCAAGTCCAGAACCAGTTACTCGAACTGCGCCTCCAGTAATAACGAGGGCAGATTGAAGAAAGAGGAGTAATCCAGAGAGCGCTGGAAGGGCTCGGGTTGCTAACGATCTGCTTCGGCTCACGCTCGTAGCCTATGACCCGTAGCCACACGACGCCGACCTTTTGGATTGGCGAGGCTCCGCGAATTACGACACAATACTGTTGTGAAAATCGATGATCTCAGCACCCGCGAAGCTATCGCTCGCTCGGTCCTCGAAAATGGCCCCTCGACGGCCGTGGTTCTGGGGGAGCGTCTTGGGCTGACTCCCGCTGGAATCCGCAGACACCTTGACCTCCTAGTCGCTGACTCAATTCTTGAAGCTCGCGAACCGCACCAGGCAATTAGCCGTGGGCGCGGGAGACCTTCAAAGGTATTTGTCATGACCGATTCCGGTCGCGAAAAATTTGAACATTCTTATGACGATCTTGCAGTTGCTGCGCTGAAATTTATGTCAGCACAGTCTGGCGAACATTTAGTTAAAGCATTTGCGCAATCTCGCGCCGACGATATCGAACGAAAAGCCACAGTTGCTCTTGCGAAGCGTTCTAATAAGTCAGAGGCACTTGCAACTTTTCTTACAGAACAAGGTTACGCAACAAGCATCGAAAGCCGTCCATTAGGCGAGCAGTTATGTCAGCACCACTGCCCAATTGCGCACGTTGCAGCCGAATTCCCCCAACTGTGCGAGGCAGAGACTGAAGCTTTCTCCCGTGTTCTCGGAACACATGTACAACGTTTAGCAACTATCGCTCATGGCGATGGTGTTTGCACCACTTACATCCCTAACCTCACCAAGCAACCAAAGAAGATCAATTCAGGAAAACTAACCGCTGGAAAGGCGTCCTCATGACAACAGCACACCCAGAACTCGAAGGCCTTGGAAATTACGAATACGGTTGGTCAGATAGTAATGATGCAGGCTCGAATGCAAAGCGCGGTCTTAGTGAGGAAGTAGTTCGCGATATCTCAGCTAAGAAGAATGAGCCACAGTGGATGCTTGATCTTCGCCTTAAGGGTCTGGCTCTATTCGATAAGAAGCCAATGCCATCATGGGGATCTGATCTCTCCGGAATCTTCTTTGACACAATCAAGTACTTCGTGCGCTCAACAGAGAAGCAGGCTGCCACTTGGGAAGATCTGCCAGATGACATCAAGAACACCTACGACCGTCTTGGAATTCCAGAGGCTGAAAAGCAGCGTCTTGTTTCAGGTGTAGCAGCTCAGTACGAGTCTGAAGTTGTTTATCACTCAATCCGTGAAGATCTTGAGAAGCAAGGCGTTATCTTCCTTGATACAGATAGTGGTTTAAAGCAGCACCCAGAACTCTTCAAGGAGTACTTCGGTTCTGTAATTCCTGTTGGCGACAATAAGTTTGCAGCGCTCAACACATCTGTTTGGTCTGGCGGATCATTTATCTATGTACCAAAGGGTGTACATGTAGATATTCCATTGCAGGCTTACTTCCGAATTAATACAGAGAATATGGGTCAGTTCGAACGCACATTGATTATTGCGGATGAAGATTCATACATTCACTATGTAGAAGGTTGCACCGCACCTATCTACAAGTCAGATTCACTTCACTCAGCAGTTGTAGAAATCATCGTCAAGAAGGGTGCACGTGTTCGTTACACAACCATCCAGAACTGGTCGAACAACGTCTATAACTTGGTAACAAAGCGCGCAACATGTGCAGAAGGTGCAACCATGGAATGGGTCGATGGAAATATCGGCTCGAAGGTCACCATGAAGTACCCAGCTGTCATGTTGATGGGTCCACACGCAAAGGGTGAAACACTTTCACTCGCTTTTGCAGGTCCTGGTCAGCACCAAGATTCAGGAGCGAAGATGGTTCACGCAGCTCCTTACACATCATCTTCAGTTATCTCTAAATCTGTAGCTCGCGGAGGCGGACGTACTTCATACCGCGGACTTGTTCAGGTACAAGAAGGCGCTCACCACTCTGCCAGCACAGTTAAGTGCGATGCACTTCTTGTCGACACAATCTCTCGTTCAGATACTTACCCATATGTTGATATTCGTGAAGATGATGTCTCAATGGGTCACGAAGCAACCGTTTCGAAGATCTCGGATGACCAACTCTTCTATCTCATGTCACGTGGACTCAATGAAGATGAAGCGATGGCGATGATTGTTCGTGGATTTATCGAACCAATCGCTCGCGAACTTCCAATGGAGTACGCACTCGAACTCAACCGCCTCATCGAACTTCAGATGGAAGGCGCAGTCGGATAATGTCTACATTGCAATCAAACCTTCTTGAAAACCATACGCCTACGGGCCGTGAAGAAGCTTGGCGCTTTACACCGCTCAAGCGTCTAGGTGGAATGCACGATGGAACAGCAACTGCTGTCGAACGTAATTCACTTGCTGTTAAGGGCTCACTGCCAACAGGGGCAACATTTGCACATCAGGATATCGAAGCTGTTACCGAAAGCGATGATGCAATTGTTAACCGTATTCGCCAGTTCACAAGCAAAGGCGCAGTTCTTGCAATTGCCGCCAACGCGGAGATTGCAGAACCCATCTTCCTTAATCGCGCAGCTTTCGGCACAGATTCAGCAGAACTCTCACGCGTACTGATCAAAGCTGGCAACCACTCGAAATCAGTAGTTGTCATCGAAAACTCAGGAGATATGCACCTCGCTGAAGACCTCGAAATCGTGATCGAACCAGGTGCTCACCTGACTCTCATTGCTCTACAAGAGTGGGGCTCAAAGACCATTCATGCAGCGCGTCACCATGCAATCGTCGATCGCGATGCCACATTTAAGTCAATCGTTGTCACTGTTGGGGGAGATGTAGTCCGTTTACTTCCAACTGTTGATTTCATCGCACCGGGTGCATCATGTGATCTCTCAGGTGTTTACTTTGCAACAGCCGGCCAATTCTTCGAACACCGCATGTTCGTTGACCACAAGGTCCCAAATGCAAAGTCACGCGTTAACTACAAGGGCGCACTTGCTGGCGATAAGGCACATACTGTCTGGATCGGTGATGTATTTATCCGCGCAGCAGCTGAAGGCACTGATACATACGAACTCAATCGCAACTTGTTGCTCTCTGATGGAGCACGCGCGGATTCAGTTCCTAACCTCGAAATCGAGACTGGTGAAATCGTAGGAGCAGGTCACGCTTCTACAACTGGTCGCTTCGATGATGAACAACTCTTCTATTTAATGTCACGCGGAATCAATATGGATGATGCACGTCGTCTCGTAGTTCGCGGCTTCTTTAATGAGATTGTCTCTGAAATTGGCATCGAAGAAGTTCAGGAGCGCATCATGGCTCGCATTGATGATGAACTTGCAAAGGCAGGTAAGTAGATGTCAGATCTGACTTTCTCATCACTCCAAGCGGGCAAGCCTGTTCGCATTGAAAAGAATGGCGAATCCATCTGCGTTACTCGCGTAGGCGATGAAGTATTTGCTATCAATGACATCTGCAGCCATTCCGATGCATCCCTTTCAGAAGGCGATGTCACAGATTTCAAGATCGAATGCTGGCTCCATGGAGCTGAGTTCGATCTACGCACAGGAGAGGCGTTAACACCTCCTGCAGTAGCCCCAGTAAAGACCTATTCAGTAACTGTCGACGGAGACTCCGTCACGGTAGAGATGTAACGGAGATAGATATGAGCACTCTAGAAATTCGCGGATTGAAAGTATCTGTCGATACCGAACAAGGTTCGATTGAAATCCTTAAGGGCGTAGACCTCACGATCAAGTCAGGTGAAACTCACGCAATCATGGGACCAAACGGTTCAGGCAAGTCAACACTTGCTTACTCAATCGCCGGACATCCCAAGTACACAATTACAGGTGGAACAGTCACACTCGACGGCGCAGATGTTCTCGAGATGTCAGTTGATGAGCGCGCTAAAGCGGGTCTCTTCTTAGCGATGCAATACCCAGTTGAAGTTCCTGGCGTATCTGTCTCAAATTTCTTACGTACAGCAGCTACAGCACTTCGCGGAGAAGCTCCAAAGCTTCGCGAGTGGGTTGGCGAAGTAAAGAGCGCAATGGAATCTCTCAAGATGGATGCATCTTTTGCGCAACGTAACGTAAACGAAGGTTTCTCAGGCGGCGAGAAGAAGCGCCACGAGATCATGCAGCTCGAGCTTCTTAAACCAAAGTTCGCAATCCTTGATGAAACAGACTCAGGACTCGACGTCGATGCGCTACGTATCGTCTCTGAAGGCGTTGTCCGCGCAAAGGCTGCCAACAACCACGGCATTCTCTTGATCACTCACTACACACGCATCTTGCGTTACATCAAGCCAGACTTCGTACATGTATTTGCAAATGGCCGCATCGTTGAAGAAGGCGGACCAGAGCTTGCAGATAAGCTCGAAGCGAATGGTTATGCGGAGTACGTCACCGCTTAACTATGACATTTGACGCTCACGTTATCGCTAAGGATTTTCCGATTCTTGATCGGACAATCCGCGATGGCAAGCGCCTGGTTTATCTAGATTCTGGAGCAACCAGCCAGAAGCCAAATGTGGTGATTGATGCAGAATCGGATTTCTACAGACTTCATAACGCTGCAGTTCACCGCGGTGCGCATCAATTAGCCGAAGAGGCAACTGATGCCTATGAGGGCGCCCGCCAGATTGTGGCCAACTTCCTCAACGCACATGTCGATGAAGTTGTATTCACAAAGAGCGCTACTGAGTCTCTTAACTTAGTTTCATACGCGATGGGCAACGCTGCTCCCGGTAATCGCTTCCACCTGAAGGCGGGGGATTCGATTGTCATTACCGAGATGGAACACCACGCCAACCTCATACCTTGGCAACAGCTAGCAGCGCGCACGGGTGCCAAGCTCAAGTGGTTCTCAGTTACCGATGAAGGTCGCCTTGATCTATCGAATATCGATTCAGTCATTGATTCAACGACCAAGGTTGTAGCCCTTACTCATCAATCAAATGTTCTTGGAACCGTTAATCCACTTGATGCAATCACACGCCGTGCACACGAAGTTGGCGCTGTTGTTGTGCTTGATGCATGTCAGTCAGTTCCGCATATGCCAGTTGATGTGAAAGCACTCGAAATTGATTTCTTAGCATTCTCCGGGCATAAAGCAGTTGGTCCTACTGGTGTTGGAATTTTCTGGGGACGAGCAGAGTTACTCGAAGAACTTCCACCCTTTCTTACTGGTGGTTCCATGATCGAAAACGTCACCATGGAATCTGCCACATGGGCTCAGGCTCCTAAGAAATTTGAAGCAGGCGTTCCTAATATGGCGCAAGCTGTTGGATTGGGCGCTGCACTCGATTACTTAACCAAAATTGGCATGGATAACATTCACCGCCACGAAGTAGAACTTACTTCCTATCTTCTCAATGGGCTCTCAGAAATTAAAGATCTGCGAATCATTGGACCAAAGACAACAGAGTTACGTGGGGGAGCTGTCTCATTCACTCTCGGAGATATTCACCCACACGATTTGGGACAGTACCTAGATAGCCAAGGAATTGCAGTACGTACAGGCCATCACTGCGCATGGCCCCTCACTCGCAAACTTGGTGTTCCAGCAACTACCCGTGCATCTGTCTACCTGTACAACACAACCGATGATCTTGATGCGCTCGTTGAGGGCGTACAAGGCGCACAGAAATACTTTGGCCGCTAATGCAACTAGATAATCTCTATCAAGAGGTAATTCTTGATCACTACAAGAACCCACAGAATAAGAAGCTCAATCCAGTCTTCGATGCTCAGGTGCACCACATCAATCCAAGTTGCGGTGATGAAATCACTCTTAATGTGACGCTCGATGGACAGAATGTGAAAAGTGTTTCTTGGGATGGAGTCGGTTGCTCTATTTCTCAGGCAAGTGTCTCCATCTTGACTGATCTCTTGATCGGCAAAGACCTCACGCAGGCACAAGTGATTGCTGATTCCTTTATGCACTTAATGCAGAGCAAGGGCACTGAAAAGGGAGATGAAAACCTTCTCGAAGATGCCGTAGCCCTCGCTGGCGTTTCGCAATATCCAGCGCGCATTAAGTGCGCTCTCCTTGGGTGGATGGCCTTTAAAGATGCGAGCGTTCAGGCGCTGGCTAAGCAGAATTAACCAGCACCGTAAAAAGAAAGTAGGATGACCACATGGTTGCAAAGATTGAAGATATCAACGAGGCGATGAAAGATGTTGTCGACCCCGAACTCGGTATCAACGTTGTTGACCTCGGGCTTATCTACGACATGATGGTCGACGATAACAACATCGCCGTTCTCAATATGACTCTTACATCGGCTGCTTGCCCACTTCAAGATGTCATTGAAGATCAAACTCGTCAGGCGCTTGCTCCATTTACCGACGATGTGAAGATCAACTGGGTATGGATGCCACCTTGGGGTCCTGACAAGATTTCAGACGATGGTCGCGAACAACTTCGCGCTCTCGGCTTCACTGTCTGATCCCCTTAAACTTTTCTTATGTCACAACATGCAGTCTGGATGACCTTTCGGTCGATGACCGCAGATCCATCGGTTAAATCTCAGAAGTTAAAACCGGGGACAATCAAACGAATAATCTCCTATGGTCGTCCCTACAAATCCCAGATCACTATATTCCTCATAACGGTTGTGATTGAGGCGCTTCTGGTTATTTCATCACCTCTATTACTGCGCGAACTCATTGATAAAGGTGTTATTCCAAAAGATCCTGGTCTAGTAACTAAGTTAGCTCTTGCCGTCGGACTTCTTGCCGTCGTCGACGCCTTCTTTAACATCTTCGGCCGTTGGTATTCAGCGCGAATCGGCGAAGGACTTATCTACGATCTACGTTCCCAAGTCTTCGCTCATATTCAGCGCCAATCGATTGCATTCTTTACGCGCACGCAGACAGGTGCCCTCATATCGCGTATCAACTCTGATGTCATGGGTGCTCAACAAGCCTTCACCGGAACTCTCTCTGGCGTTGTCAGCAATGTGGTCTCACTCGTCCTGGTCGTTACAACGATGTTGATTCTTTCTTGGCAAATTACAGTTGTTTCACTCTTGCTCTTACCCGTCTTCTTACTTCCAACGAAATGGGTCGGAAAACGAATTCAGGCTCTGACTCGTGATGCATTCAATCTCAATGCCACCATGTCGAGCACAATGACAGAGCGCTTCAATGTCTCTGGTGCGCTTCTGGTCAACCTCTATGGAAAGCCAGCGAAGGAAGAGAACTTCTTCCGCACACGAGCAAGAAAAGTCGCTGACATCGGAATTCAGACGGCGATGCTTAACCGAGTCTTCTTCGTTGGTATTACCAGCGTTGCAGCTGTTGCCACTGCTTTTGCATATGGCATCGGTGGCCACCTCGCCATTAGCGGATCAATCTCCGTTGGAACTTTGCTTGCGATTACCGCTCTATTGGCTCGTCTCTATGGGCCACTTACCGCGCTCTCAAATGTTCGTATCGATGTAATGACAGCACTTGTTTCATTTGAACGAGTATTTGAAGTTCTCGATCTACATCCCATGATCACCGATAAACCGAAAGCAAAAGTTCTCAGTAAGAAGAATTTGCAGATTGATTTCGAAGATGTTGTCTTCACCTACCCAAGAGCGGAAGAGATCTCACTCGCATCTCTCGAATCCGCAGCTAAACCAGAAACTATCGATAGCGGTGAAGTTCTTAGAGGTATTTCATTCACAGCTCCCGCAGGCACGTTGACAGCCATTGTTGGTCCATCGGGTGCCGGTAAGACAACCATGAGCGCCTTGCTCCCACGGTTGTATGACGTTAACCGTGGTGCAATCAAAATTGATGGTCAAGATATCCGTGACTTTACCGTCCAATCACTTCGAGATTCCATCGGTGTAGTCATGCAAGATGCGCATCTATTCCACGAGACCATCGCAGAAAACCTTCGCTATGCAAAAGAAGATGCAACTGAAGCTGAAATGATTGAAGCGTGCAAGGCCGCACAAATCTGGGAGCTTGTCTCATCCTTGCCAAATGGCTTCGACACAATGGTGGGCGAACGAGGACATCGTCTTTCTGGGGGAGAGAAGCAGCGTCTAGCGATTGCACGACTTCTTCTTAAGGCCCCTGCGATAGTAATTCTCGATGAAGCAACTGCTCACCTTGATTCTGAGAATGAATCCCTCGTTCAGGCAGCACTCAAGGAAGCACTGAAAGGTCGCACATCAATTGTTATTGCGCACAGACTGAGCACTGTGATGGAAGCCGATCAGATACTGGTTCTTGAGAAGGGTCTTATCGTCGAACGGGGCAAGCACGAAGAGTTGATTACAACTAACGGCCTTTACTCAGAGCTCTTTAACCGACAGGACCTCACGGCGAATTAAGTACCGGCCATAAACAACGAGGCCACCGAAGAACACCCACTGCAGTGCATAGGCCATGTGTGGTCCATCCGAAAGTTCAGGCAGTTGCGCAGGAACGGCCGGAGTAAGTGAGCTTTCAGATCCTTCAAGTAAATCTATATAGAAGTTTTCCGATGTTGAATTAGATTGAGCATTGGCCTTCGATATCAACCCACCGCTCTTACTGGCAGGAAGTGCGAAGAAGGAACCTCGAGGCAGCGAAGAGTCAAGACGCAAGCGACCCACGATTGTAATCTGACCGGTTGGAAGCTCTGGGAGTTTTGGTGCAGTCATGGCATTGATGCCGGCTTTGACCCAGCCGCAATCAACCCAGAAACTCTTTCCATCCTCAGATGTAAATCGCGTGAGTAATTCAAAGCCATAGACACCTTCGAAATATCTATTGCGAAGCAAGATCTGTTTACTCACATCAAATCGACCTGATACCGATACAGGTTTCCATTCGTGTTTGGTTGGCTCAGATTGAACTCGAGTAAGAGGGATAGGCGGGAGCGAAGAGTTAGTTTCGATAATTGAGTTTCGTGCGTGTCGGTCAACTCCACGATGGAATTGCCACTGTGCGGCCCATAAACAAGCTGCGATTAAGAGAAGCGCTACAAACGATTTGAGAAGTGAGAACTTCTCTTTCTGTTGAGACTTACTCAATTCCTCGCGGCCTCTTCTTCAAGATGGCTGCTCCTGGAAGTACGGTTTCACGGCCGGCATTTGCAACTACTACTGCAATATAGGGAAGCACAACGGCACCGAGAAGAGCGATCCAGCGATATGGGCTTGGGAGAACGACGGTGAGAATAAAACACGCAGTACGCAACATCATTGAAAAGAAATAGCGACGTTGTCTCGTAGACTGGTCAGTAGTTAAGCCTTTAGGCGCACTTGTGATGTCGTAAACGTCATCTTCTTTAGCCATAGCGCAACAGTAGGGTAGTTTTCTCTCATGAGCGACTCGACATCAATCGCACTTGTAACGGGCGGAAATCGTGGAATCGGTTTAGCAATCGCTACCGCACTTAAGGCTGCAGGTCACCGAGTTGTCATCACATATCGAAGCGGCACTCCGCCTACTGGTTTCGATGCAGTCCAGATGGATGTCACAGATTCATCCAGTGTTGATGCAGGCTTTGCAAAGATTGAAGCCGAGATCGGTCAACCAGAAATTATCGTTGCTAATGCGGGCATTACTAAAGACACGCTTGTAATGCGAATGAGCGATGAAGATTTCGAGAGCGTGATCAACGCAAACCTCACCGGAGCATTCCGAGTTTCAAAGCGAGCAACTAAAGGTTTACTCAAGTTAAAGCGCGGGCGACTAATTTTTATTGGCTCTGTTGTTGGGGGAGTAGGCGCTGCTGGGCAAGTGAATTACTCGGCTTCAAAGTCTGGTCTCGTCGGAATGGCTCGTTCATTTGCCCGCGAACTTGGAAGTCGCGGAATCACTGCAAACGTTATCGCTCCAGGTTTTGTTGAGACAGATATGACAGCCGAACTTGATGAGAAGCGACGTTCTGATATTGCAGCCCAAGTTCCTCTAGGTCGATTCTGTTCGGCTGAAGAGATTGCAGACGTTGTTGCATTTATTGCATCCCCACAAGCAAGTTACATCACCGGTGCCATCATTCCTGTCGATGGCGGATTAGGAATGGGTCACTAAATATGGGAATCCTCCAAGGAAAAAATATCCTCGTAACCGGTGTTCTCACCGATGGATCAATTGCTTTCCATATCGCCAAGATTGCTCAAGAAGAAGGCGCTAACGTCGTGCTCACTGGCTTTGGTCGTGCACTAAGCCTGACAACTCGTATCGCCGGACGCCTTCCACAACCTGCACCAATCATTGAACTTGATGTCACCAATCAAGAACATCTTGATGCTTTGGCAGATGAAGTGCGCAAGCATGTGCCACATCTCGATGGCGTTGTGCACTCGATTGGTTTTGCTCCCGAAGCAGCCCTAGGTGGCAACTTCCTCAATACCGCTTGGGAAGATGTTTCAACTGCAGTCCATATTTCGGCCTACTCGTTGAAGTCGCTGACGATGGCATGCCGTCCAACATTTAAGGATGGTGCATCTGTTGTCGGTCTTGATTTCGACGCGCAAGTCGCATGGCCCAAGTACGACTGGATGGGCGTTGCTAAGGCAGCGCTTGAATCAACTTCACGTTACTTAGCTCGCGATTTAGGTGCTGAAAATGTTCGCATCAATCTCGTTGCCGCAGGCCCAATTCGCACCATGGCCGCAAAGTCGATTCCGGGCTTTGATGAATTTGAAAAGGTTTGGAACGATCGCAGTCCACTTGAATGGGATGTCACAGATCCTGTTCCTGCAGCGAAGGCTGCTGTTGCCTTACTCAGTGATTGGTTCCCCAAGACCACGGCCGAGATCATCCATGTCGATGGCGGGCTACACGGCATGGGCGCATGACTTTAGTCATCGCCCTAAACGGCATGGGTTCCTAGCTACGCTCGGATTTTTCATTCCCGGCAGCCTTGCGGTAACCTTCACCCCAGACCAGTAGCCCAGCTACTGCAAGAGGAGCTCACCGCTCCCACCTCTACTGCTTAGGCGGATTGGTTCGTCGGTAAGTAATTCGGTCCCTTCGGGCCAATTGCTTCCTATGTGCGGTGCGCAATTTCATGCAGCGACTTGGATACTCAAGAACAAACATAGGAGCAGAAATCACAACAGAACCGCGCATCAATGACCGTATCCGCACACCCCAAATTCGTCTCATCAATTACACCGGTGAACAAGTTGGAGTTGTAGATATCGAAGCAGCGCTAGCTATGGCAGATGAAATCGGACTCGATCTCGTAGAGATTGCACCCGAAGCTAATCCACCAGTGTGCAAGATCATGGACTTCGGAAAGTACAAGTACCAGGAAGCACAGAAAGCTCGTGAAGCACGTCAGAACCAGACCCACATTGTGGTGAAGGAAGTGCGCATGACGCCAAAGATTGAAAACCACGACTACGAGACAAAGCGCTCAGCAGTCGAGAAGTTCCTCAAGGGTGGCGACAAGGTGAAGATCACGATGAAGTTCCGTGGCCGTGAACAAACACGTCCAGAGCTTGGATTCAAACTCTTGCAACGTCTTGCAGAAGATGTAAAAGAGATTGCATTCGTGGAGTTCGCTCCTAAGCAAGAAGGTCGACAGATGACGATGGTCCTAGGACCAACGAAGAAGAAGACCGAAGCGGTAGCTGAACAGAAAGCGGCGCGAGCTGCCAAGGAAAAGGCTGCTGAAGAAGCAGCTGCACAATAGTTTTAAGCAGTACCGAGTTTTTAACAACGACGAAGTAACAGGAGAAGATAAATGCCAAAGATGAAAACCCACAGTGGTGCGAAGAAGACCTTCCGCGTCACAGGTTCAGGAAAGATCATGCACGAGCGTGCAGGCAAGCGCCACCTTTTGGAGCACAAGTCATCACGCGTTACTCGTCGTTTGAGCCAAGAGTCATCAGCAAAAGCAACAGTCACAATGACAGCCAAGCGCATGCTTGGTTTGAAGTAAGGGAGTCGACCAATGAGAGTAAAGCGCGGAGTACACGCAGCAAAGAAGCGTCGCACAACCCTCGAGCGCGCAGCCGGATATCGCGGTCAGCGTTCACGTCTTTTCACAAAGGCGAAGGAGCAAGTAACGCACTCAATGGTTTATGCCTTCAATGACCGCAAGGACAAGAAGGGCGATTTCCGTCAGCTATGGATTCAGCGTATTAACGCTGCAGCTCGCGAAAACGGAATGACATACAACCGCTTCATCCAGGGACTTAAGGCATCTGGTCTTGAAGTAGATCGTCGCGTTCTTTCAGATATCGCAACGAATGATCCAGCAGCATTTAAGGTTCTCGTGGATGTTGCACGTAAGAACCTTCCTGCAGCTTAAGTAATTAATACCAATGATTGAGAGCCTTCATTCGCCGCACGTTGGGCGAGTGAAGGCTCTTATTGGTTCTAAGGGCGCAAAAGAGCGTCGCGAACAAGGACTCTTTGTTGCCGAAGGTGTGCAATGCGCACGCGAAGCGTTGACCTCAAGCAGCGGTCCACAGTTAAAAATTCTCTACGCAACCGAAAATGGTCTCTCGAAGATATCCGAGCTAGATCTCGATTCCGTTGAAATCGTTGAAGTAAGCGACGCTGTCATGAAGGCGATGTCCGATACCGTTTCACCACAGGGTCTCATCTCACTTTGCTACAAGCCAGAATCAGATATCACCGAACTCAGCGCGACAGGATCATCTACTTTTATTTACCTCCATGAAATCCAAGATCCAGGAAATGCCGGAACAATCTTGCGCACAGCGGACGCGATGGGAATCTCGGCAGTCATTACTTCGCCTGACTCAGTCGATATGTTTTCGCCCAAGGTAGTGCGTTCAACTGCTGGCTCTCTATGGCACATCCCGGTCTATGAAGGCGTTGCATTTAGTGGCGTTGCTAAGCAATTCCCAAGTATTCAAAAGTTTCTACTTTCTTCACATGCCCGTACTTCTATTCTTGATCTCACAATTTCGGGAGATTGCATCGCAATCTTTGGAAATGAAGCCAGGGGAGTAAGCGCTGCCGATCTCGGTGCGGATGTCACTGAAGTAACTATTCCAATGGCCGGACGAGCTGAAAGCCTAAATTTATCTGCAGCCGCTTCCATCGTAATGTTCACCCTTTCTTCAAAGGTCGCAGGTTAGAATTACCCCCATGAATCCGGCAGATATTGCATCGTGGAT
>CAZAET010000006.1:0-20092 GCA_964484215.1 uncultured Candidatus Planktophila sp.
ATGCCCTTACCGACATAGTCATTTGAATCTCCGTAGAGGCGAATGGATACACCTTGTGGCAAGAATGCACCGAGTGATTGGCCAGCTGAACCATGCAAAGTGACATCGATTGTTCCGACAGGAAGTCCTTCTGCGCCGTAGCGGCGAGTAACTTCAGCGCCCAACATCGTTCCGACGGTGCGGTTGACGTTTCGGACGGGAAGATCGATGCGAACCGGTTCTTTATCTTCGAGTGCAGCCTTCGAAAGTTCGATGAGCTGGTTATCGAGCGCTGCAGCTAAACCGTGATCCTGCTTCGTTGTGTTGTGTAATGGTGAATCAACAACTGGACGCACAAGAAGTGGAGAGAGATCAAGACCGCTCGCCTTCCAGTGATCGACAGCATCGCGTGTATCAAGATATTCAACATGTCCAATTGCCTCTTGCAATGTGCGGAATCCAAGAGATGCCAAGATTTCGCGGACTTCTTCTGCGATGTATTCGAAGAATGTTTCAACGAATTCAGGCTTTCCAGAGAACTTCTTACGAAGTTCTGGGTTCTGAGTTGCAACGCCGACTGGACATGTATCCAAGTGGCAGACGCGCATCATGATGCAACCTGAAACAACAAGTGGAGCTGTTGCAAATCCATACTCTTCAGCGCCAAGAAGCGCAGCGATAACAACATCGCGACCTGTCTTGAGCTGGCCATCTGCCTGAACAACGATGCGATCACGCAGGTTGTTGAGAAGAAGTGTTTGTTGCGTTTCAGCAAGACCGAGCTCCCAAGGAGCGCCCGCATGCTTAAGAGATGTAAGAGGTGATGCACCTGTTCCACCATCGTGACCTGAGATCAAGACAACGTCTGCGTGCGCCTTTGAAACACCAGCTGCAACTGTTCCGACGCCAACTTCTGCAACAAGTTTGACGTGAACACGTGCGTCCTTATTGGCATTCTTAAGGTCGTGAATCAATTGAGCAAGATCTTCAATCGAGTAAATGTCGTGGTGAGGTGGTGGTGAGATGAGACCTACGCCTGGAGTTGAGTAACGAGCCTTCGCTACCCATGGATAGACCTTGTAGCCAGGAAGCTGTCCGCCTTCGCCAGGCTTTGCTCCCTGTGCAATCTTGATCTGAATATCTGTGGCGTTGATGAGGTAATTACTTGTTACACCAAAGCGACCAGATGCGACCTGTTTGATCGCACTCTTCTTCGAATCACCATTTGCCATTGGAATAAAGCGAGCTGGATCTTCTCCGCCTTCGCCCGTGTTGGACTTAGCGCCCAAGCGATTCATAGCGATTGCAAGTGTTTCGTGAACTTCTTGTGAAACAGAACCGTATGACATCGCGCCAGTTGAGAAGCGCTTTACGATTTCTGAGATTGGCTCGACTTCATCGATAGAAATTGGTGCACGTTCTCCATCTTTAAATTTGAAAAGCCCGCGAAGAGTCATGAGCGTCTTGCTCTGATCATTGACCTTATCTGTGTAGCGCTTGAAGATGTCATAACGCTTATTGCGAGTTGAGTGCTGAAGTGCAAAGACGGTTTCAGGGTTGAATAAGTGTGGTTCGCCATCGCGACGCCACTGGTACTCGCCGCCAACTGCAAGTCGCTTTGCGCCAGGAATTTCTCCGCCTACTGGGTAAGCGAAGTGATGGCGCTTAATGGTCTCTTCTGCAATGACATCGAGGTCGACGCCACCAAGTCGTGAAGTTGTACCAACGAAGAACTCGTCAACAACATCTTGTGCAAGACCGATAGCTTCAAATACCTGAGCGCCTGTGTAAGAGGCGATGGTTGAGATACCCATCTTGGACATCACCTTAAGAACGCCCTTACCGAGCGCCTTGATGACATTGCGGACTGCCTTTTCAGGAGCAATGCCAGTGATGATTCCTTGATTGACGAGATCTTCAGCAGTTTCCATAACAAGGTATGGGTTTACTGCTGCTGCGCCGTAACCAATAAGAAGTGCGACGTGGTGAACTTCGCGGACATCTCCTGCTTCAACAACGAGGCCAACCTTGGTACGTGTCTTCTCGCGGATAAGGTGGTGGTGCACTGCTGCTGTAAGTAAGAGTGACGGAATTGGGCAATCTTCTGCATCGCCATCGCGATCAGAGAGAACAATGACGCGTGCGCCATTTGAAATTGCTTCTGATACTTCGCGCTTGATTTCTTCTAGGCGAGTACGAAGAGTGTTTCCATCTCCAGTTACTGGGAAGAGGCCACGAACAACATATGCCTCGAGTTCTGGGTAGTCATCGTCTGCGTTAACGTGAATGATCTTTGCAAGTTCATCATTATCGATAACCGGGAATGCAAGAGAGATCTGCTTGCAAGATTCTGGACCTGGATCAAGCAGGTTGTGCTCTGGACCAATTGATCCACCAAGGCTTGTGACAAGCTCTTCACGGATTGCATCCAGCGGTGGGTTTGTAACCTGTGCAAAGAGCTGTGTGAAGTAATCGAAGAGCAGACGAGGCTTTGCAGAGAGTGCAGCGATAGGAGTATCGGTTCCCATTGAGCCGAGAGCTTCTCCCCCACCCTTTGCCATCGGTGTCACGATGATTTTGATTTCTTCTTCTGTGTAACCAAAGGCCTTTTGACGACGAATAACTGACTTATGTGGGTAGACAATGTGTTCGCGTGATGGAAGATCTGAAAGCTTGATCATTCCATCCTTGAGCCATGTGCCATATGGAGCAGCATCAGCAAGTGAATCCTTGATCTCATCATCTTCAATAATGCGTCCTGCTTCGATATCAACCAAGAACATTTTGCCTGGTTGTAAACGGCCCTTACGGACAATCTTCTCTGCAGGGAAATCTAAAACACCAACTTCTGATGCAAGAACTACGAGGCCATCATCTGTAACCCAGAAACGTGATGGACGAAGTCCGTTGCGATCAAGTACTGCACCTACTTGATGTCCATCTGTAAATGTCACACATGCTGGGCCATCCCATGGCTCCATGAGTGAAGCATGGAATGCATAGAACTCGCGACGCTTTGCAGACATCGTTGCATGGTTCTCCCATGCTTCTGGAATCATCATCAAGACTGCATGTGGAAGTGAACGTCCACCAAGGTAGAGAAGTTCGAGAACTTCATCGAAAGAAGCTGAGTCTGATCCCGACATTTCAACAATTGGGAAGAGTCGCTTGAGATCTCCACCAATCACATCGCTTTGAAGAAGAGATTCGCGGGCGCGCATCCAGTTTCGGTTGCCCTTAACGGTATTGATTTCACCGTTATGCGCGATAAAGCGATATGGGTGGGCCAATGGCCATGACGGGAAGGTATTTGTCGAAAAGCGAGAGTGGACGAGTGCAAGTGGTGAAACAACGCGCACATCGCTGAGGTCAGGGAAGAACTCTTCTAGCTGGCCAGTTGTAAGCATTCCCTTGTAGACAATTGTTTGAGATGAAAGAGAAGGGAAGTAGAGATCGAGTGCGTGTTCAGCGCGCTTGCGAAGAGCAAATGCCAAACGATCAAGAACGATTCCAGACTCGCCGTTCTTGCCAGCAACAAAGAGTTGCTTGAACTGAGGCATCACTGAAACAGCAGTCTTTCCAAGTGATGAAGCGTTTATAGGAAGTTCGCGCCAACCAAGAATGGTGAGGCCTTCTTCTTGTGCAATCTTTGCTATTTCGGCTGTGACATCTGCACCTTGTGCAATAAATGCAATACCAGTCGCATATGAACCTTCGGCTGGTAAATCAAACTTGGTTTCAGCGCGATAGAAAGCATCGGGAACGCGAATCAGAATTCCTGCACCATCACCAGAATCTGGTTCGGCGCCAGATGCTCCGCGGTGTTCGAGATTGCGAAGGGCGGTGAGCGCCTTCTCTACGATTTCGTGTGTCGCAACTTTGTTTAGGGTAGCCACCATCGCGACGCCGCATGCATCGTGTTCGTTTGCAGGATCGTAGAGACCTTGCTTTGCGGGGTAGTTCGATGAAAGTGCCATAACCCGTTGTCCTTTTTTAGTGAATCAAAAGGGACAACTTTGGCCCGGTGAAGCATGGGTGAAACGGTAAATCAGTAGCGAAAGGGTAGCAAGGGGGTGGACTAGATGCCACTCACATGCAATAGCTGGCCAATTCCCGCGGTAATTGCCATACCGAGGCAGCCACCAGCCATCACCCGCAAAGTTGGAATGAGCAACTTTGATCCAGCGGTCTTAGCGCTGATGATGCCTGTTGCAAGTAAGCCAACAAGTGTGAAGGCAACGATGCTCCACGCAGCTTTGCCAGCACTTGGAGCAAAGGCACCGACGAAAGGGATGAGACCGCCTGCTGTAAATGCGCAAGCAGACGCGATTGCTGCTTGAACTGGTCGGGCCTTGGTGTGCGGATGTTGTCCGAGTTCATCGCGCAGATGCGCCTCAAGTGCATCCTTGGCATGCATAGTTGTTGCGACTTCGGTAGCCAGTTCTCGCGTGAGGCCACGTTGAATATAAATTTCGATGAGTTCTTCAAGTTCACCATCAGGATCAATTGCAAGGTGTTCGATTTCAAGAAGACGATCTGATTCTTCAATATCATTTTGAGAACGTACTGAGACATATTCTCCAACAGCCATCGACATTGCACCTGCCGCGATTCCTGCAGCACCAGCAGTTACGAGAAAACTTTGTTCGCTTCGCGCCGCAGCAACGCCAATCATCAAGCTTGCTGTCGAGACGAGGCCATCATTTGCGCCAAGAACAGCAGCGCGCAACCAGCCAGCACGATGTGTGCGATGGTGGAGATTGCGTTGATAGACATCTTCGAGCGCCATATTTCTAGCCTACCTCGTGCGTCGCATAATTCGACTGAAGGCAACGTACCCAGCGATAAATATCAGCGCTGCTACATACTGATTGAGACGAAGGCCACCCAGAGAATGCGCTTCATCAATGCGCAGACCTTCGATAAAGAATCGGCCGAGGCTATATCCGCAGATGTAAAGAGCGAAGATTGCGCCACCTGTAAGGCGAGGGGTGAGACGAATCAGGAGAATCGCAAGGGCTGTGCACCAGATGGATTCGTAGAGAAACGTGGGATGGAATGTTGAGAACTCTCTAAAACCATCTGGGCGAAGATATTGAGGAATCTCGAGAGCCCACGGCGCAGTGAGCGGACGGCCAAAGAGTTCGCCATTAAACCAATTGCCCCACCGACCAATCGCTTGTGCAAGAAGTAACCCTGGAGCTAGTGCGCCCGCAAACTCAGAAAAAGGTGGAAGTTGAATCTGATGAGCGCGCTTTCTATATGCCAGAAACGCACCACCTGCACCGAGTGCGATAGCACCCCAGATTCCGAGACCACCTTCCCAAATTTTGAATACGTTTGAGATGGATCCATTACTTCCAAAGTAATTATCTGGAGAAGTAACGACGTGATAGAGCCGTCCACCAATAACACCAGAAGGAACGGCAATTACTGCAACATCGCCGACAATGCCTTCGACGCCAGAGTGCGCAGATGTAAAGCGCTTATCAGCGGCCCAAATTGCTACAGCGATTGCCGCAATAATGCAGAGTGCGTAAAAGTGAACAGTCAACGGACCAATCTCAACTGCCGACGTTGTCGGAGTTGGGAAGGCGTACTTCATTTTTATCCGCGTTCGACTGCTGCCTTGAACTTATCAGCGTTGAAGTATTCGCCATTGCGATCAATCTCTTTACCGTTGATAAATACAGTTGGAGTTGAATTCACATTTGCCTTAGCTCCGGCAGCTGCAGCGTTCGAAACCCAACCTTGATATTCCATGTCGTTGACGCATGATGCGAACTTCTTGGATGTGATGCCCGCAGCCTGACCTAGTACTACAAGTACATCAGTTGACCAGACGCCAGTATTTTCAGCTGGCTGATTTGAGTAAAGAGCGCGGTGGTATTGCAAGAATTTTCCTTCATCAGCTGAACATGCTGCTGCATTTGCAGCGTTCACAGATTCTTGTCCTAAGAAAGAAAGGGTGTGGTAAACAACAGTTGCCTTCTTATCAGCGATAAGGGATTCGATGTAATCGCCCTGGAGGCCTTCAAATTGCGCACAGACTGGGCACTGGAAATCTTCGTAGATATCGATAACCGGAACACCCTTGAGTTCGTCATTGAATACGATTCCGTAACCGCGATCAGCAGAAACGCTAGCCGGAGTCTTTGCAGATGAATCTGTCTGCTTTGAAAGAAGTGTTGGTACTAACATGATGAGAAGTACGCCTACGACTACTGCAACAACGAGATTGCGAGTGAAGTTATCTTTTCCTGGTTGTTGCTTAGTCATTTTTGCCTTCTCCTGGTTGGGTGAGAGATTCCGGGTTTTTATCGAGACTAAATTTAGTATGCGGGAAGAGAGTTAGGTACACCGCAAGTAGCGTGAGGCCCGTGTCGCGTAGAAGCGGCGTTAGGTAATCCGCCTCACCAGGAGCAACCTGTCCCCCGCCGCCAAAACAGCCACAGTCGATTGAGAGTCCGCGTGCCCATGCTTGAGAAATTCCGACCATAAATGCGAACATCAATAGTCCACTTGCCAGAGCAGAGAGACGAGTCGCAGCTCCTAAGACAAGCAAAATTCCCACTGCTAATTCAAAAAATGGAAGGAAGACGCCCATGAAATTTGCTAGCGGAATAGGAAGAAGTTCATATGCGCGAACTGCCATCTGCGATTTATCAAGCTCATCAAATTTGAGGTATCCCGCAGCAATAAGTGTTCCACCGAGAATGAGTCGTGCTGCCAAGCCGATCCATGGTTGATATCTCTTCATCGTCCTTCACGTACTCCTAACGATAACTCGCTGGCAAGATTCTTTACTGCATCCATTCCGGTTGCTTCATCAGGTGCATCGAGTAAAGCCTTAATAAATGCTGAACCTACGATTACTCCATCTGCATATCCAGCAACACCTTTTGCTTGCTCGCGAGTCGAGACTCCAAGTCCGACTGCAATGGGAAGCTGTGAGGTCTTGCGGATTCGTGCAACTAAATCAGGAGCACCCGATGAGACGGTAGTGCGAGTTCCAGTAACACCCATCAAACTAGCTGCATAGATAAATCCTCCGCAACGTGAAGTCACTTGCGGAAGTCGAGTGTCGGTTGTACTCGGGGCAACAACATAGATGGGATTGATTGCAGCCTTTTCAACTGCATCTTTCCACGGCGCAGATTCTTCAATAGTCAGGTCGGGAGTAATGACGCCGGACCCACCATTATCTGAAATCGCCTGAGCAAACTTTTCGACGCCGTACTTCTCAATGGGATTCCAGTAAGTCATGACAACCGCCGGAACGCCTGCATCAGTGGCCACTTTGAGCGCTTCGAAAACCTCTTTTGCGCCAGTTCCGTGAGCAAGTGATTGATCCGCTGCTGCCTGAATTGTTGGGCCATCCATTACTGGATCGCTGTAGGGGAAACCGATTTCGATGGCATCGACTCCACCATCGACAAAAGCCTGAATGACTTTCTTGCAACCTTCGATGCTGGGAAAACCTGCAGGGATATATGCGATGAGCGCAGCGCGATTTTCGGCGCGAGTTTTTACGAAGAGATCATCGAGTGCAGTTGTCATTTAGAGAGGTATTCCAAAGTATTGCGCTGCTGTCTGAACATCTTTATCTCCACGTCCAGAGAGATTGATTAAGATAATTGCATCCTTGCCTAATTCATTTCCTACCTGAAGTGCGCCAGCAAGAGCATGCGCTGTTTCGATTGCAGGAATGATTCCTTCGGTCTTGCAAAGAAGTGCAAATGCATGCATCGCCTCAGCATCGGTAACTGCGCGATATTCAGCGCGGCCAATGTCGTGAAGGTAAGCATGTTCTGGTCCAACACCTGGATAATCAAGACCTGCAGAGATTGAGTGGGACTCGATTGTCTGACCATTTTCATCCTGCAGAACATATGTGCGGTTTCCGTGGAGAACACCTGGTGAGCCACCTGTGATGGTTGCTGCATGGCGTCCTGTTTCAACTCCATCTCCAGCAGCTTCGAGTCCAATGAGGCGGACATCTTTATCGCCAATAAAACGATGGAAGATTCCGATTGCATTTGAACCGCCACCAACGCATGCAAGAACTGCATCAGGAAGTCGGCCAGTCAGTGCGAGAACTTGCTCGCGTGATTCTTCGCCGATGATTTTATGGAAATCGCGAACCATAGATGGGAAAGGATGCGGACCAGCTACGGTTCCGAGCATGTAGTGAGTAGTTTCAACGTTGGTAACCCAGTCACGCATTGCTTCGTTGATTGCATCTTTGAGTGTGCGCGAACCTGAAGTTACGGGAACAACTTCGGCTCCTAACAATTTCATACGAGCCACGTTGAGAGCTTGGCGCTTTGTATCTTCTTCGCCCATGTAAACAACGCACTCAAGACCCATAAGCGCTGCAGCAGTTGCAGATGCAACGCCATGTTGACCGGCTCCTGTTTCGGCGATGATGCGCTTCTTGCCCATGCGCTTTGTAAGGAGTGCTTGGCCAAGCACGTTATTAATTTTGTGGCTGCCGGTGTGGTTGAGATCTTCTCGCTTAAGAAGAATGCGCGCTCCCCCAGCATGTTCACCAAATCGCTTTGCCTCAGTGATGATGCTTGGACGACCCGTGTAAGTACGGTGTAGTTCGGCTAACTCTTCAATAAATGTTGGATCTGTCTGCGCCTTGATTCGAGCAGCGTCTAGTTCTTCAAGCGCTCCGATAAGAGCTTCAGGAACGAAGCGACCACCATAGGGGCCAAAGTGTCCTGCGAGCTCATCGACAGTCGTCATGGTGAAAGACTACCTGCGACCCAGTAGTTCCTGCATGGCAGAAATTGGATTCCCAGATTTCACAAGAGTTTCCCCGACCAAGATTGCAGTTGCACCAGCGTTCTGAGCGAACTCAACGTCTGATCGTGTTGCGATACCTGATTCGGCGACACGAATCACATCAGCTGGAATACGCGGAATGAGGTCTGCAAATGCAGCGCTATCGACATCAAGGGTTTTCAGATTTCGTGAATTGACTCCAATGATGCGAGGTTCAATATCCATCGCGCTTTCAAGCTCTTGCGCTGTATGAACTTCGATAAGAGAGGCCATTCCCAGCTCAGTTGCTAGATCATAGAAATCTCTGAGTTGGCTCTTTGAAAGCGCTGCAACGATGAGAAGTACGACATCTGCGCCATGCGCACGTGCTTCCAAAAACTGATATTCATCGACCATAAAATCTTTACGGAGTACGGGAATTGAGATGCGCTTTCGCACGGCATCGAGATCTTCGAGTGAGCCACCGAAGCGACGGCGTTCGGTGAGAACGCTGACAGCAGCAGCGCCTGCTTCTTGATATTGCTCGGCAAGCGAAGCTGGATCCGTGATTGTCGCAAGCTCGCCCTTGCTTGGAGATGAACGTTTTACTTCAGCAATTACATTCATCTCATCGCGAGATAGGAATGAATGAGCATCAAGTGCCGGCGCAGTCTCTTCCATACGTTTATGAATTTGCGCTAATGGAAGACGCCGAGCGGCAAGATCTTCGCGAACGCCTTCGATGATGGAATCAAGAACACTCATGTGCGGTCCTCTGTTGGATCGATTCCCTTATCCATTGCATTCCATGGCGTGAGCTTCTTTGGTTCGCGTTCGTAGCGTGCAGAGAGACGAATTCGCCGACTGAGGGCAATCGCGATAACGGAGACAAGAAAAAGTGAGAGTCCTAATTTAAACATTAGCCGCGCTTCAATTCATTAGCAGCAGTGATTGCACCAAGAACGGCAGCTGCTTTGTTGAGAGTCTCTTCATTTTCAGATGCTGGATCTGAATCTGCGACAAGTCCTGCTCCAGCTTGAACGTATGCCATCCCTTTATGAAGCAGCGCTGTACGAATCGCGATACAGGCATCAATATTTCCAGTGAAGTCGAAGTAACCGATAGCGCCACCATAAAGTCCGCGACGAGTTGGTTCGAGAGTTTCGATAATCTCCATGGCGCGTGGCTTAGGGGCTCCAGAAAGTGTTCCTGCTGGAAAGACCGAGAAGAGTGCATCGATAGGAGTTAAATCTTTGCCGAGCTTTCCAATAACGGTTGAAACAATATGCATGACGTGTGAATAACGTTCAATGTGCATGAAGTCGATTACTTCGACGCTTCCGGGTGCGCATACGCGGCCAAGATCATTTCGGCCTAGGTCCACGAGCATCAAATGTTCTGCGCGCTCTTTAGGATCGGCAAGAAGCTCTTCTCCGAGGCGAATATCTTCTTCAACCGATGCAGAACGACGACGTGTTCCAGCAATTGGATGCACCATCACTTCGGTACCAGTCACCTTAACGAGTGCTTCTGGGCTTGAACCAACGACTTCAATTCCATCTTCAAATCTAAAGAGGTACATATATGGACTTGGATTATTGAGGCGAAGCATGCGATACACATCGAGTGCATCGGCTGCGCACGGCATTGAGAATCGCTGCGAAAGAACTATCTGGAACGCTTCGCCCGCGCGAATCTCTTCTTTGGCAATTTCTACCTTAGACATGAATTCTTCGGCGCTCATATTGCGATCAAATTGAGGCGCGGTCTTTGAAGGAATCTTTGAGACATCTCCGGCAAGAGGGGCTAGAAGTTCGGCTTGCATGCGATCAAGACGAGATAAAGCATCTGCATAGGATTCATCGATGCGTTCGTTTGAGCCATCCCAGTTAATTGCATTTGCAATCAAGGTGATGGTTCCTTCGCTGTGATCCATAACCGCTAAGTCACTCGTTAACATAAATGCGATTTCTGGAAGCTCAATATCTTTTATTGCAAGGTTAGAAATCTTTTCGAGCCTGCGCACGGAGTCATATCCCATGTATCCAACGAGGCCACCAGTAAGAGTTGGAAGTCCTTCAATCTTTGGAGACTTTAGGTGTGCAACTGTTTTGCGCAGAGCTTCAAGTGGATTCATTCCCTGCGGAACTCCCGCAGGTGGCTTTCCAAGCCATACCGCGACACCATCTTTTTCAGTCAGCGTTGTCTGGCTATGCGCGCCGATAAATGAGTAGCGAGACCAGACTCCCCCATGTTCGGCGGATTCCAAAAGGAATGTTCCGGGCAAGTTCTTTGCAAGCTTCTTATAAATATTGAGCGGAGTTTCGCCATCGCCTAAGAGTTTGCGATAGACGGGAATAACGTTGTTGTTCTTCGCGTACTCGCGAAATTCTTCAAGTTTCATCGCGACATCTCGATATTTCTGTGGAAACAGGAGCGATCGCCTGTGTGGCATGCAGCCCCGGTTTGTTCAACTTTGAATAGAAGTGCATCTCCATCGCAATCAAGAGCGATGGAATGAACCAATTGGGTATGGCCAGAAGTTGCTCCCTTTTCCCAGAGTTCGTTGCGGCTACGTGACCAATATGTTGCGCGCCCGGTCGCAAGAGTTGCAGCCAGTGATTGGGCATTGACATAGGCGAGCATCAAAACTTCACCCGAGTGGACATCTTGTGCAACAGCTGGAATGAGTGCTGCCGGATCTTTGAGGAGCGCAGAAATCTCGGGGCTTAGCTCTGTGCTCATATGCGTATTCTGCCTTAGACCATATGCGCATTGCGCACTGAATAATTCTGGCCTGAAAGGTACTTCTTCACGTCGCCGATACGGTGAATTCCGAAGTGGAAGACGCTTGCCGCAAGGAGCGCATCGGCTCCAGCATCGAGTGCCGATGCGAAATCTTCGAGGGTGCCCGCGCCACCACTGGCAATCAGCGGAACCTTTGAGACGGCGCGGACAGCGGTAATCATTCCGATGTCATATCCAGCGCGAGTTCCGTCAGCATCCATGGAGTTGAGAAGAATTTCACCAACGCCCAGTGCGCAGGCTTTTTCTACCCATGCAAGTGCATCGATGCCCGCGGATTCGCGCCCACCATGCGTTGTCACTTCAAAACCAGAATCGGTACGGGCACGACGCGCATCAACTGATAGCACCAATACTTGAGAACCAAAACGATCTGCAATCTCAGCAATCAATTCAGGGCGAGCAAGAGCTGCCGTATTGATTGAAACTTTGTCAGCACCTGCGCGAAGCAGGCGATCAACATCATCGACTGTGCGAATTCCGCCGCCTACTGTGAGCGGAATAAATACTTGTTCAGCTGTCTTGCGAACTACATCAAGAGTTGTTTCACGCCCTACAGCACTTGCTGAAATATCAAGAAAGGTAAGTTCATCTGCCCCTTCGCGACCGTAGAGCGAGGCCATCTCAACGGGGTCTCCTGCATCAACTAAGTCGGTGAAGTTAACGCCCTTAACGACTCGACCATCGGTGACATCGAGGCAAGGAATAATGCGAACAGAGAGTGTCATCGGCGAGTTAGCACTAACGCTTGCTCGAGTGTGAATGCGCCTGCATACAGAGCTTTGCCAACAATCGCTCCTTCAACACCGCTTGCATTAAGGGCAGCAAGGGCTGCGATGTCATCGAGGGAAGAAATGCCACCTGATGCGACAACAGGTTTCTTAGTGACTGCGCAGACTTCCTGAAGTAGTTCCAGGTTTGGTCCCTTAAGAGTTCCATCCTTAGTCACATCTGTCACTACATATCGAGAACATCCATCACGCTCAAGGCGTTCGATAGTTTCAAAGAGATCGCCACCTTCTTTAGTCCAGCCACGAGCTGCAAGAACATGTCCTCGAACATCAAGGCCTACAGCGATGCGGTCGCCGTGTTCGGCAATCACGCGCGCAGTCCATTCGGGATTTTCGAGTGCGGCTGTTCCAAGGTTGACGCGAACACAACCTGTTGCGAGTGCGCGACGAAGAGATTCGTCATCGCGGATTCCGCCAGAGAGTTCGACTTTGATATCAAGTTTTCCAACTACTTCGGCAAGCAGTGCGCTATTTTCTCCGCGGCCAAATGCTGCATCGAGATCTACCAGGTGGAGCCATTCAGCGCCGGCTGCCTGGAATTCGAGAGCAACTTCAAGTGGGTTTCCATAAGCGGTTTCAGCATCAAGCTCACCTTGCACAAGGCGAACTGCGCGTCCATCTTTTACATCGACTGCAGGTAAAAGTTCGAGGTAGCTCATAGCGAGTCCGTCCAATTCTTAATCAAATGCAGTCCTGCATCTCCGGATTTTTCTGGATGAAATTGTGTCGCTGCAATCACACCATCTTCAACTGCTGCGAGGAAATCTTCACCGTGGTGCGCCATCGTCGCGATAGCACCAACCTTCTTCTTCACTGCGTACGAATGCACGAAGTAGAACGATTCTTTTTCAATGCCTTTAAAGAGTGAACTTCCAGCTCCAGCAGAAACGGTGTTCCATCCCATGTGCGGCAATATCGGTGCCTCAAGTTTTTCTACCGTTGCATCCCAGACGCCAACACCTTCATGGTTGCCATGTTCGACACCGCGCGCAAAGAGAATCTGCATGCCAACACAGATACCTAAAGTAGGACGCTTCAAGGAAATTCGCTCGCGAACTAGTTGATCTCCGCGAACACCAGCAAGTCCTTGCATACAGGCAGCAAATGCCCCGACTCCAGGAACAACAAGGCCGTCGGCGTTGAGTGCGACTTCGTAATCAGATGTCAGTACAACTTCTTTGCCAGAAGTTTCAAAGGCGCGTTGAGCAGAACGTAGATTGCCAGATCCGTAATCGAGAATTGCAATCACGAACGTTAGAGAGAGCCCTTTGTAGATGGAATCCCTGCAACACGACCATCGAGTGCGACAGCGTCACGAAGTGCACGAGCAACAGCTTTGAATTGCGCTTCAAAGACGTGGTGAGCATTGCGGCCTTCGAGAACGCGCACGTGAAGTGCGATGCGCGCTTCTGCAACGATGGATTCCCAGATGTGCTTTCCAAGAGTTGTATCGAATGTTCCGATGAGCTCGACGATTTCAGGTTGGCGATGGACAAGATATGGACGACCCGAAAGATCGACAGCTGCCTGCACGAGAACTTCATCAAGTGGCACCATCGCATCGCCGAAGCGGCGAATACCTGCCTTGTCGCCCAGAGCTTCGCGAAGTGCTTGACCAAAGGCGAGTGAAGTATCTTCAACGGTGTGATGTGAATCGACATCAACATCACCAGTTGTCTTTACAGTCAGATTGAAGCCAGAGTGCTTACCTAATTGGCTGAGCATGTGATCAAAGAATGGGACTCCGGTATCGACTGAAATCTCACCGGTTCCATCGAGATTGAGTTCTACAAGAACGCTTGATTCTTTCGTAGTGCGTTCGACTCGTGATGTTCTGCTCATTTTTCTCCCAGGCATGCCGATAGCGTTGAAATAAACTTGGTATTTTCGGCCTCATTGCCAATGGTGACTCTTAAGTAACCCAATAATCCCACATCTCTGATGAGAACTCCCCTGTCAAGCATCGCCTGCCAGAGCTGCGCCGATGGCATATCGAATCCTGAGAAGAGAAGGAAGTTAGATGCGCTTGGAATGACGGTGAGCCCCATATCGGTGAGTTGCGCTGCAACGCGATCGCGATCGGTGCGAAGTTGGGCAACTGTGCCAAGTAGCTCGTCCTTGAAATCAAGTGCGACTTCACCAGCTGCCTGTGTCAGTGCACTGAGGTGATAAGGCAAGCGAACAAGGAACATCGCATCGATGACGGCAGGGTCTGCGACCAGATAACCAAGGCGAACTCCTGCAAATGCAAAGGCCTTACTCATTGTTCGGATGACAACAACGTGTGGATACTTCTTAATGAGCGTTACCGCTGATTTTTCCTCAGAAAATTCGGCATATGCTTCATCGACAACCAATAAGCCTGAAGTAAGTCTTGCGATCTTCTCGATTTCATCAATGGTGACTGCAGAGCCTGTTGGGTTGTTTGGTGTGGTGATAAATGTAAGCGTTGGCTTATCGCGCTGAATCTGCGAGATTGCAGAGTCGATATCGAGGCTGAAATCTTCGCGGCGACTTCCATTGAGCCACTGCACTTGAGTGACCTTGGCAATCAACGGATGCATTGAGTAAGAAGGAGTAAAGCCGAGAGCTGTCCCGCCGCCGAAAGCCATGAAGAGAGATTGGATTATTTCATTGCTGCCATTTGCAGCCCATAGATTCTTCGAATTGAAATCTGTTCCGGATAGACCATTGATGAATTCAGCAAGCTTCGTACGTAGAACGACTGCATCACGATCTGGATAACGATTGAGAGATAGCGCTACCTCTGAGACTCGGTCGGCAATAGCTTTAGCAAGTGCGGGCGAGGGAGCATAAGGATTCTCATTCGTATTCATCACAGCATCTGCAGGAAGTTGAGGCGCACCATACGGTGAAAGTTCGCGAAGATTTTGGCGAAGTGGAAGCCATGCTGGCCACTGGTTCATAGATTTTCCAATCGCGCTGTCATTGCTTCACCGTGAGCTGGAAGATCTTCGGAGTTTGCCAAAGTCACCACGGTATCGAGAATGTCAGTAAATGCTCTCTGGTCATACTCAATGAAGTGAAGTCCGCGCAAGAAAGTTTGCACAGAGAGGCCGCTGCTGTGGCAGGCACATCCACCAGTAGGTAGAACGTGGTTTGAACCAGCTGAGTAATCGCCCAGCGAAACTGGAGAGAAGCGACCAATGAAGACAGCGCCCGCATTGCGAATCTGTGCAGCATCGCGTGCAGCATTCTCTGTCTGAATTTCAAGATGCTCTGCTGCATATGCATTTACTACATCGAGACCTTGTTCGATTGAATCAACTAAGACGATTGCTGATTGAATTCCGGTAAGCGCGGTACGAATACGTTCGGAGTGCTTAGTGGCAGCAACACGCTTTTCAACTTCAACTTCTACATCTTTGGCAAGCTGGGTTGATGTTGTCACAAGGACTGCTGCTGCAATGACATCGTGTTCAGCTTGGCTAATGAGGTCAGCTGCGACATCTGCAGCGATTGCACTTTCATCGGCGAGAATGGCAATCTCCGTTGGGCCCGCCTCTGAATCGATACCGATGATTCCACGCAATGCCCGCTTAGCTGCTGCCACATAAATATTTCCAGGACCGGTCACGAGATCACACTTCTGTGCCACGCCCTTCATCCCATATCCAAAGAGGGCAATTGCCTGTGCTCCCCCAACTGCATAGACCTCGGTGACTCCAAGAAGCGCGCAGGTGGCGAGGATTGTTGGGTGCGGAAGTCCGCCGAATTCTTTCTGTGGTGGAGATGCAACTGCGATGCTGTGCACCTTTGCAATCTGCGCAGGAATCACATTCATCATGACGCTGCTTGGATAGACCGCGCGACCACCCGGGACATAGAGACCCACGCGATCTACGGGGACCCACTTCTCAGTAACAGTGCCGCCATCGACAACAGTTGTTCGAGTTTCACCGCGAACTTGATCGTTATGTACTTTACGAATACGTGAAGCAGATTCCTCGAGTGCGCTGCGAATTGCAGGATCTAATTGAGCTAGTGCTTGATCGAGAGCCGATTGCGGAACTCGGATTGATGCAGGCGTTACGCCATCAAACTCTTGAGCAAGAGCAATCAGATCTGTTTCAGTTCCATGCTGCACACGACGGAGAATCGGTTCGATGAGAACCATTGCCTGCGCGACATCGAGCTGTGCGCGTGGGAGCTCGGCTTGATAGCCAGCTTTGTCGAGAGACTTTCCACGAAGGTCAACGGTGCGAATCACAGTGGGATTCTACTTTGTGTAGCGAGAGGGCGAAGACCCTTTAAATCCTGATGAGACAGTCAGACCCAAGAATTGCCTTGAGATCTGCGCTCAAACTTGGCGATGATGTTACTAGCGCGTCAATTTTGAGAGTTGTTGATTTCTGTTGATCAATGACTTGCAGATGAACTTCACGTTTTCCTGGATGTGAACGAAGGATCTCTTTCATTCGTTCAACAATAGGTGGAGTTACTTGAGCTGCTGGCAATGAGATGAGAAGTGGACCTGTAGGAGCTGCTGAAATATCTGGCATCTTCATTTCAAGGGCGGTAAATCGAACTTGTTCATCGGTTCGTGAGAAGCGCCCGCGAACAACAACTACACGATCTTCAGTAAGTGAAAGCGCATATTGGTTGTAGGTATTTGAGAAGAAGAGAACTTCGATAGCACCTTCAAGATCTTCAACGTTAACGACAGCCCATGATGCTCCTTGGCGGGAAACTTTTCGTTGAATGCCAGTGATCAATCCGCCAATAGTGACCATGCCATCTTGTGGGCCATCATCGAGGAGCTGGCTGATTGACATATCTGTATGTGAGCGAAGGACATGTTCAACACCTAAGAGCGGATGGTCTGAAACGTAGAGACCTAACATCTCGCGTTCGAATGTAAGGAGCGTTGATTTATCCCATTCAGTTGTAGGGATTTCAATATCAAGACCTGCAACTTGCGTAATCGAATCTCCACCGAAGAGATCGAACTGGCCAATGGCTTCAGCGCGTTTCGTTTCAATCACTGAATCAATGGCTTCGAGGTGGATAGCCATGAGCCCCTTGCGAGGATGTTGAAGTGAATCGAATGCGCCAGCTTTGATGAGAGATTCGATGGTCTTCTTATTGCAGACGTTGGCATCAACCTTTGCGAGGAAATCTCCAAAGGATGCGAACGCTCCCTTGCTCTCGCGAGCAGCCTTTACGGAAGCAACAACTCCTTCACCTACGTTACGAATTGCAGCCAAACCAAAGCGAATATCTTTTCCGCGAGGGGTGTATTCAGCATCTGATTCGTTGACATCGGGTGGAAGAACCTTGATTCCCATGCGGCGGCACTCGGAGAGATAGAGCGCAGACTTATCTTTATCATCGCGCACGCTGGTAAGAAGTGCTGCCATGTACTCAGTTGGATAATTCGCTTTGAGGTAGGCGGTCCAGAAAGAGACAACACCGTAACCGGCGCTATGTGCGCGGTTAAATGCGTAATCCGAGAACGGAATCAGAACTTCCCAGAGACGCTTAATAGCGCTGACAGAGAAACCATTCTCCTTCATGCCAGCTTCGAATGGGATGTACTCCTTATCAAGGATCTCTTTATTCTTCTTACCCATCGCCTTACGCAAGAGATCTGCGCGGCCGAGAGTAAAGCCAGCAACTTTCTGTGCAATCGCCATGACTTGCTCTTGATAAACAATGAGACCGTAAGTGTCACCAAGAATCTCTTGCAGTGGTTCAGAGAGTTCAGGGTGAATTGGTTCGACAGGTTTGCGACCATTCTTACGATCGGCATAGTTATTGTGTGCGTTCTCGCCCATTGGACCTGGACGATAGAGCGCAATCACCGCAGAGATATCGGCAAATGAATCTGGTGCCATGCTGCGAAGAAGTGCGCGCATAGGCCCGCCGTCGAGCTGGAATACGCCCAAGGTATCGCCACGTGAAAGAAGTTCGAATGTCTTCTGATCGCTGAGTGGCAGATCTTCAAGAACGACATCAATACCTTGATTGGCTTTGATATTAAGTAGTGCATCATCTAGCACAGAAAGGTTTCGAAGACCGAGGAAGTCCATCTTGAGAAGCCCAGTAGATTCGCAAGCACCCATATCGAACTGCGTGATGATTGCGCCATCTGCTTCACGTCGATGGATAGGAATAACATCAAGTAAAGGTTCGCGAGAGAGAATCACGCCCGCTGCGTGTACTCCCCACTGACGTTTAAGACCTTCAAGGCCCTTTGCTAAATCAACGACGCGCTTTGAATCAGGGTCGCTCTCGTAGAGCTGGCGGAATTCGCCTGCTTCGCCATGGCGCGCATCCTTAGAGTCGAAGACACCCGAAAGTGTGATGTCTTTACCCATAACTGAAGGTGGAAGTGCCTTGGTGAGCTTTTCGCCGATTGCATAGGGATATCCAAGAACACGCGTTGCATCTTTAAGTGACTGCTTAGATTTAATTGTTCCGTAGGTGATGATTTGAGCTACGCGATCTTCGCCGTACTTTTCAGTTGCATAACGGATCATCTCTGACCGACGACGTTCATCGAAGTCGAGATCGATATCGGGCATCGAGATACGTTCTGGATTGAGGAATCGCTCAAACAAGAGACCGTGTTCGATTGGATCAAGACCGGTAATACCGAGTGCATATGCAACAAGTGAACCTGCGGCAGATCCACGACCTGGGCCAACGCGAATTCCAACTTTCTTTGCATGTCCGACAAGGTCTGCCACAACAAGGAAGTAACCCGGGAATCCCATCTTCGCCATAACATCGAGTTCGTATTGCAAGCGAGTGCGATATTCCTCGGTCGCTTTTTCGCCAAGCTTTTCAATGAGACCCCGGACTGATTCTTTGCGGAGCCAGCTATCTTCGGTTTCACCTTTGGGAACTTCGAAAGCAGGAAGCAAGTTTTCGTTCTCGCGTAGTTTGACATTGCAACGTTCGGCGATAAGAAGTGTGTTGTCGCAGGATTCAGGGATATCTTTAAAGAGTTCGCGCATCTGCGCAGGAGTCTTGAGATAGAACTCATCGTTATCAAATTTAAATCGCTTGGGGTCTGCCAGGGTTGATCCTGATTGCACGCAGAGAAGTGCTTCGTGCGCTGCAGCATCTTCGTGGCGTGTGTAGTGAAGATCGTTTGTGGCCAGCAAGGGAAGTTTGAGTTCTTTTCCGAGTTTAAGAAGATCGGCCTTAACGCGAGATTCGATATCGATTTGATGGTCCATGACTTCGAGGAAGAAGTTATTGGCGCCAAAGATGTCTCGGTAATCACTTGCCGCACGTAACGCCTCTTTGTAATTGCCCATTCGAAGACGTGTTTGAATTTCTCCACCTGGGCAACCTGTCGTTGCGATCAGGCCATCGGCATAGCGAGAGATAAGCTCGCGATCCATGCGAGGCTTGTAGTAATAACCTTCGAGGGAGGCCAGAGATGAAAGTCTGAATAAGTTAGCTAGCCCCTGATTGTTTTCAGCCAGGATGGTCATGTGCGTATATGCGCCGCCACCTGAGACATCATCTTCGCCACCATCGGCCCATTGCACGCGCTTCTTATCAAAACGAGATTCAGGTGCAACGTAGGCTTCAATACCAATAATTGGTTTGACGCCAGCTTTCGTTGCTTGCTTATAAAAATCAAATGCGCCGAAGACATTTCCGTGATCTGTCATGGCGATTGCCGGCATTTCTTGGCGGGCTACCTCATTAACGAGATCTCCAACGCGCGCGGCACCATCGAGCATCGAGTACTCGGTATGCACATG